>JAKOXM010000254.1 GCA_029781095.1 Bacteroidota bacterium | reverse complement strand
TGCTTGTACGGCTGTCCTGTTTTTTGCTGCACGAACACCTCCCATAAAGCGCCTTCCGAATCGAATGTATTTTTCATATAAAACTGATTTTTAAATATTTATGTTGAAAACCAGCCATATTCTCCGCTCAAACGGGCCGGGAATGGCAGTTCCACGCTACTGCCCGATATCACTGCCTGCCGTTACCGCTAACATTTCAGGTGCAGGGGCCAATGGCTCAAATCTCGCCGTGAAATGCCGCAAAAACGGCGGTTCGCTGGTAATCCTAAAACCCGTCGCATGTGCGCGCTCGCCAAGAATACCGGAGAATGTTTCGGCCACGTAATCCATATGGCTTTGGGTGTATACGCGGCGCGGTATGGCAAGGCGTACCAGTTCCATGGCCGCCGGGATCAGCCGACCTGCGTCATCGTATTTTCCGAACATGACGGAGCCAATCTCGCAACAGCGAATTCCGCCTTTGAGATACAGGTCGCACACCAGCGCCTGGCCGGGGTATTTCTCGGGTGGAATGTGCGGATAAAACGCTTTCGCATCCACGTATACCGCATGTCCTCCTGCTGGGAGCATGATCGGCACACCCATGGCCTCCAGTTTTTCAGCGAGATACCCGATACTCCTGATCCGGTATTCGAGGTAGTCGGCGTCGAATACTTCTTCGAGGCCGATGGCAATGGCCTCCATATCGCGCCCCGAAAGTCCTCCATAGGTCGAATAACCTTCCGTGATGATCAGCACGGAGCGGCATTGAAGCGCCAGTTCGAGGTCGTTGAGCGCAAGGAAACCGCCAATATTGACCAGTGCATCCTTTTTGGCGCTGAAAATGCATCCATCGGCCAGTGAAAACATTTCCTGCGCGATCTCCCGATAGGTTTTATCCTGAAATCGTTGTTCCCGGTGTTTGACGAACCACGCGTTTTCAGCAATGCGGCAGGCGTCGAGAATAAACCGCAGGCCGTATTTTTTGCATATTTCGGATACTTCCCGGGCATTGGCCATGCTGACCGGTTGCCCGCCGCCGCTGTTGTTGGTGATGGTGAGGATAACGGCAGCGATGTTTTCCGCACCGTGTTTTTCAATGTTTTCCAACAGCCGCAGCGTGTCCATATTGCCTTTGAAAGGATGTATCAATTCAGGATGACGTCCTTCCGGGATGGGACAATCGATCGCCGTCGCTCCTGAAAATTCAATGTTTGCGCGGGTAGTATCGAAATGCGTATTGCTGATGAATACCTTTCCGGCCCCGCCAATCCGGGTGTAGAGCAGGTGTTCCGCCGCGCGGCCCTGGTGGGTGGGCATAATATATGGATAACCCGTCAGATCGCGTATGGCCGCCTCCATTCGGCCCCAGCTGGCTGCCCCGGCATAACTTTCATCGCCGCGCATGATGCCCGCCCACTGTTCGGAACTCATGGCGGAGGTGCCGCTGTCGGTAAGCAGGTCGATGATGACCTGGTCGGATTGCAGTAGAAAGGGGTTGTAATGCGCTGCGCGCAGATATCTGCGGCGCTCATCTTCCGTGGTGAGTCGTATGCGTTCCACGGATTTGATGCGGAACGGTT
>JAKOXM010000250.1 GCA_029781095.1 Bacteroidota bacterium | reverse complement strand
ATTGAACTTACACCACAGCCACAATATCACGTATGATAAAACTTGTCAGAACGGATTCGGACAATGCCGATTTTCGCCGGCTGGTGAGCCGGCTCGACGAGTATTTGCGGGAAAAAGACGGAGCAGACCACGCTTTTTACAACCAGTTCAACAGCATTGATCATATTCGCAACGTTGTGATCGCTTATGAAGAAGAGCAGGCAACTGGATGCGGAGCCTTCAAGCGGTATGACGAACAAAGCGCCGAAATAAAAAGGATGTTTGTCGATCCGGACTTCCGGGGGCGGGGGATCGCCGGACTTATTTTGGCGGAACTGGAGCGATGGGCGCGTGAACTGAATTTTACACGCAGCATCCTCGAAACGGGTCTGCGGCAGACCGAAGCCGTGAAACTTTATCAAAAAGAAAATTACCGGGTCATACCCAATTACGGACAATACATTGGCGTGGAAAACAGCGTGTGCATGGAAAAAGAACTAACCGCTTTCTGAATGCCGGAATTCCAATTCTCCCCGTTTCCCGTACTGACAACCGAACGCCTCACCCTGAGGCGGCCTGAACCCGGCGACGATCGCGACATTTTCAGACTCCGTTCTGATGAAAGCGTGAATCAATTTCTGGGCAGAAAAATGGCCGAAACCCGGGAAGATGCGCGACAATTCATCGCGGCAATTGCCAAAACAATTGAAAACGGGGAAGGTGTTTACTGGGCCATTACATTGAAAAACGATGACCGCGTGATCGGCACCATCTGTTATTTTGATTTTTCAAACGAAAAGGAACGTGCCGAGATCGGTTACGAACTGCTACCCGAATTTCAGGGGAAAGGCATCATGCAGGAGGCGTTGTCGGAGGTGATCCGGTTCGGGTTTGAGGAAATGAATCTGCAAACCATTTTGGCATTTACGAGAATCGATCATGTCAAATCGGCACAACTCCTCGAAAGAAATAATTTCCGGATCGATGCTGATATGAACACAAATGAAGAGTTTTATGGCGATTTGGCCAACATGGTCGTTTATGCTTTAAAAAAGGACAATTATGCTTCCCGACTCGATACAGGTATTTGATCAATATGAGGAGATGAGCCTGGCTGCCGCTGCGTTTATAAACCGCTGCGTTTTGAGCAAACACAACCTGTTGCTGTGCCCGGCATCGGGAAACTCCCCCCGGCGCAGCTACGATGCGCTCGTTGCACGGATGAACGAAACCCGCATGCACCACGCCATGAGGGTCATTTCACTCGACGAGTGGGTTGGTATTCCGCGCAGCAGCCAACACAGCGGCGGATACCAGTTGATGTCGCAATTGATTGGCCCGCTGGGCATCCGCGACTATTTTTTATTCGACGGAAACAATGCAGATGAAGCTGCGGAAATCGGACGCGCCAACGGGTATCTCGAAAAAAACGGCCCCATCGATCTCTGCATCCTCGGCATCGGGACCAATGGTCACCTCGGCCTCAACGAGCCGGGCGAATACCTGCAAGCCCCGGTTCACAAAGCCGTGCTCGCCGAAAGCACCCGGGGGCATCTCATGGTCGCCGATTCTGCCTACAAACCGGAGTACGGCATTACCCTGGGCATGAAGGACATCCTTTCTTCGAAAAAGATACTGTTGCTGGTCAACGGCGCCCACAAAAAAGCCGTTATGACGGAATTCCTGACCGGGAAAGTCAGCACTCAACTGCCAGCCTCGTTCCTGTGGCTGCACCCCGACGTCACTTGTATGTGCGACAGGGAAGCCATGCCGGACCAGACATGAGTTATCCCGAATTTAGGCTCTTTTCATCGCGTGATTTTTAATCGTTGGAGTGAAAAAACAGACCATCAGGCAACAATTTTAACCGTTTCAAGTCGCCTAAACCGTTAAAACGGTTTGATAATCTGTGTTTTATCATCCTGATTCCACGATTGAAATCGTGGGTTAAAAACGCGGGATAACTCATGTCTCCTAACCAAAGTGCATTTTCAGTGCAAAATATCCTGCGCCTGCCATGCCTGCCCTGTTGCCCAGGCTGGCCGCTACAATCTCGACGCCGTCGCTACATTCCTTCAACGCATATTTCAGGGCTTCGGCCTTTACCCGGTTGATGTATCCCGGTTGTTTGTCCGAAATGCCGCCGCCAATGATAATGGTGTCGGGGTTAAAAATATTGATGTATCCGGCGATACCCCGGCCTACCAGGTGAATGTTTTCGCTGATCGTTTCTTCGGCGATCCGGTTACCTGCCGAGGCCTTTTCAAACACCAGTTTGGCTGAAGAGACGTTATCGTTGCCGCTTCGCAGATTATATCGTTCGGTCAGTGCTTTCATGGAGGCAAAATCTTCCCAATGCCCTTCCCTGCCCTCGAATTCCATCGGAAAACAACCCAGTTCGCCCCCGGCGTTTTTGCTCCCGCGATACAGCGCTCCGTTGATAAAGACAGCACCGCCGATACCGGTTCCCAGGGTAAAAAAGAGGACATTTTTACCATTTTTACCTTTCCCGAACCTGAATTCACCCAGAGCCATCATATTGGCATCGTTATCCACATAAGCCCTCAGCCCCGTTTCTTTCAGTATTATATCGGCCAGAGGCAGATTTTCCCAGCCCGGCAACTGAAAAGCGCTGCCAAGTATATATCCGCTTTCCACATCCACCATACCAGGCGTTCCGATACCGATACACAATGGCGGATGGTCGCTCATGGCGGACCGCACTTTCCGGATGCTTTGTATTAAGGTATCTATCAACGCTTCCCTGGAATCATGCGGTGTCGGGATGCTGTCGTCCCATAAAATGACTCCATTCAGGTCGGTCAGGCCGTATTTGATGGCCGTTCCTCCGATATCAATGGCGATTGCTGTTTGTTTCATGTACGTCTGAATTTTTGATCGGCACTTGGGGCGTGTTTTCCCGCAGATTTGCGCAGAAAAGGCCACTGATCCCCGCAGATTTTTTAGATGAATCGTATCATTCGGCGCTTCCGCGTAAATCTGCGTCTTTTTTAGCGGTAATCTGCGGGAAAAATCGGCCTCTTTGTCCAATATCAGTATTTTGGTCCCGTCACAAAAGAAATGAAAAAGTATGAATAAAAAAGTTGGTATCGGACTGGTAGGATCTCAATTTATCTCTACCATTCACGCCGAAGCATTAAAAATGGTACCCGATGCCGCAATCATCGCGGTGACATCGCCTACCGAAGGACACGCGAGAGCGTTTGCGCAGCACCACGGCATCCCGCACTACTTCACGGATGTGCATAACATGCTTGCCATGAACGAAATAGATATGATCGTGATTGGCGCCCCCAACGTTTTTCACTGCGAGATTACCGTAGCGGCAGCCAAAGCGGGCAAACACGTCGTCGTGGAAAAACCGCTCTGCATGAACCTCGCCGAAGCCGACCGCATGATCGAAGCCTGCAAAACCGCCGGTGTGAAACTGATGTACGCCGAAGAGCTGTGCTTCACGCCCAAATACGTCCGCCTCAAAGGCTTGCTCGACGAAGGCGCTCTGGGCGACCCCGTGCTGCTGAAGCAATCGGAAAAACACGACGGTCCGCACGCCGACCATTTCTGGGATGTAGAGCGCTCCGGCGGCGGCGTTACGATGGACATGGGCTGTCACGCCATCGAGTTTTTTCGCTGGATGCTCGGGCGGCCGAAGATCAAATCCGTGTACGCACAAATGGGCACCCACGTACATAAAAGCAAGACAAAAGGCGACGACAACGCTATCATTATCCTGGAATTTGAAAATGGCGTGACGGCTATCGCCGAGGAAAGCTGGACCAAACAGGGCGGCATGGACGACAGGGCCGAGGTGCACGGAACCAAGGGGCAGGCCTACGCCGACGTGCTGCAAGGCAACTCCATACTGACCTACAGCACACAGGGTGTGGGGTATGCCGTTGAAAAGGCGGGCAACACCGTGGGCTGGAGTTTTACGATGTACGAGGAGATCTGGAACTACGGCTTTCCCCAGGAATTCGCCCATTTTGTCGACTGTGTCAAAAACGACCGTCAGCCGCTCGTTACCGGCGAAGACGGCAAAGCGGTGCTGGAAGCCATCTATGCCGCATATGAATCGGCGGGAACGGGCCGGAAAGTGTACCTTCCGTTCAAAACGGATGCGGATAAGCCGTATAAATTGTGGAAGAAATAGTCAGACTCCGTTTCTTTCCCGAAATATTACCCGCAGCAGACTGGGCAACACCACCAGCAACAGGGGCAAAGCCGTGATAAAACCGCCGATAATGGCAATCGCCAGCGGCTGGTGAAGTTGTGCGCCCGTGCCGATACCCAGCGACAGGGGGAGCAGGGCAATGACCGCGCCGAGTGCAGTCATCAGTTTGGGCCGCAGTCGGGTAGAAATGGAATAAACAAGTGCGTCGTCCACCGATTTTTCGAGGCGGGATTCCCGGAATTGCAGAAAAGTGAAAATCGCATTTTCGCCGATGATGCCGACGATCATGATAAGACCGGTGTAACTGCCCACGTTGAGCGGCGTATGCGTCAGATAAAGCAGGCCGTAACTCCCGGAAATGCCCAATACGGCAATCATCAGCATGACAAACGCCACGGCAAAATCGCGGAACAAGAACAGGATTGTCCCGAATACCAAAAGGCTGGACGCTACCAGTATGAGCAGCAATTCGCGAAACGACTGCTGCTGTTCGGCATATGCACCGCCGTACTGGATGTGATAGCCCGGCGGCATGGGCAGTTTTGCGCCAAACAGTTTTTGTATTTCTTTCATGGTGCTGCCGAGATCGCGATTGTCGAGTCGGCCCGACACCACACCCATCATTTGCAGGTTTTCGCGCTCCACTTCTGCATCACCGGCATCGAGTGTCACCGTAGCAAGGTCGGTGATGGGCTTGAGTTTCCCGTTGGGCAGGAAAATTTGCAGTCTGCGCAGGTCCTCCACGCTTCGATCCCGGTTGCCGGAGTACACCATGCGGATCGGGGGCTGCTGCTCCTTTTCGAACACGGTGCCGATGGCATTGCCTTCGAGCGCGGTCTGGAGCTGGTATTGCAAATTGGCAGGTGTAATGCCAAATTGCGACAGTTTGACAAAATCCGGCTCGATGCGCACCGATGGTCCGGCAATCACGATCCCGTCAAACACATCTGCCGTGCCCGGCACGGTCTCGATAAGTCCGGCGGCCTCGCGGGAGAGTTCCTGCAATTGGTGCTGGTCGTTGCCGAATATCTTGATCTCGATGGGTTGCACCGAGGTCATGAGG
>JAKOXM010000233.1 GCA_029781095.1 Bacteroidota bacterium | reverse complement strand
TATAAAAGTGGAAGAGAGCTATACGGGCAAGTATTTAAAGGAGAAACTGGGTTAGATTAAGGGTTGAAGAGGTTGAGAGGGTTAAGATAGTTGAGGGGGTTGAGAAGGTTGAGAAGCCTGTCGTCCGCGCCCGCACCCTGAAGGATAGCACATTTCGTTGAATGTTTAATTCATTGAAAATAAAACAATTATTTAGATTTTTGTGATATACCCCCCCTTCATGGGTCGGAGGTAAAAAGGGGAATTGACGCAGTTTTCTCAACTATCTCAACCCCTTCAACCCCCTCAACTTACTTACAAACCAGACTCAATGCCTCATTTTTTGCTGTTGCTCCGGCGTCAGCACCTCACGGAGTCCGTCTTTCCACGTCTGACGGAGTTGTTTCCATTGGGCACGGTCGCGATGACCTGAATTCCGAGCTGTTTCGAAAGTTTGTATTTTTTCGAGATTCAGGGCGTAGACCTTCCCTTTTTGCTCTTGCGTAAGGTGGAAGCGGCTGGCCATTTTCTCGGTGATCTTTCCGGCCTTTTCTTCAATGGAAAGATGCGACCATCGATACCATGCGATGCGTTTGACGGCAAATACGGTAAGCAGAACCGCAGCGATGCCGATAATCCAGCGTTTTTTGTTCATTTTGCTTAATTTTTATGATGAGTAGTTGACTTTTTCCGGCGCGACAGTGTACGCTCTTGATTTTTATGCCGTGGGATTGGGGGTTTCCTGTTCCGGTGCGTCCATAGGCCCGCAGCGGTGTTTGCCCCAGCGATGCATAAACTGCCGGCGTTCTTCTTCACTCATGTTTTGCCAGCGTTCACGCATGTAGCGCCCGCGCATTCGGCCGCCAAAGCCCCGGCCGCCCCATCCGCGCGGACCAAAGCCACCTGTCAGCAGGCGACCCAGGATCATCAGGCCGACCGTCTGAATGAACGTAAGCGTCGGCAGGCCGAAAATAGTCGCTGCAAGGTTGTTCCAGAGCAGCATGGTGACGCCCGTGAAGGCAAAAAACATGACAAGCCCGAAGGCAATTCCTTTGGCAATCCATTGCGGTTTGATATGTCTCATTTCTTTAGATTTTATTGATAATCAATCGTTTTTCCATTGTTCAAAGTGCTCGCGCAGACGCAACACGGCGTATCGCTTGCGCGAAAGCAGGGTATTGACGGATAAGCCGGTTTGTTCGGACATTTCGCGAAACGACACGTCGTAGAGTTCGTTGGCCACAAAAACTTCCCTTTGTTCCGTGGGGATCAGTTCGAGCGCGCGTTCCAGTTCGTCCCAGAATTCCTGCGTTTCAAGCAGGGCATCCGGCAGATTTTGTTCGAGCCAGTGGTCAAAAACCAGGTCATCCGGCAGGTCTGCATCCTGATCCTCCTCGCCAGGGTTGTCCGAAGGCACAATCCGGCTGAACGGAACAGTTCTCTTTTTCCGGTAGTAATCCGTCACACGGTTCCGGGCAGCCGTAAAAAGCCAGTTGCCTACCTGTTCGATTTCGTCAAGGTCTTCCTGCCGTGTGAGTTGCAGCCAGACGTCCTGCGCAGCGTCTTCGGCTGCTTCCAGGTCGCGGATTTTGGAGCGGACAAAAGCCAGCACCCGCTTGCCGTATCGGGCAAACCATTCGGTTATTCTGTTATCGCGTTGCCGGGTGACCAAGTCGAGTTCCAAGTTTTGATCCGTTTATAAAAGGCATGACGGATGAGTGGACGGAATATTTTAAAGTCGGGCAAAAAAGTGAATAAAAGAAAAATGTCGTAATTTTACCGACAAATGTCGCCTGTCATGAAAAAAATTAAAAAAGAGAACCCCATACCCGACTCGCATCTGGCAAAAAAGACAGCAAAGCAGAACGTTGGCAAGAATAAAAGCCGCCAAAATATTTATACCGTACACAAGGAGCCTATGTACATGGCAAAAGAAAGCACGTACAAATACGCATTGGGTAAATCCATGGAGACCGATAAATTTAGTTTAATAAAAATTTCCCGCCAGGGAGTTTCCTATGAGGACTTCATAAAAGTGGTGGAATTTAGCGGTTTTACAATAAAGGAATGGGCCGGTTATATCCAGTTGAACGAACGTACGCTCCAGCGCTATAAAGCGGAAAACAAACTTTTTGAGCAAATTTATTCGGAAAGGATTCTCGGTATTGCCCGCTTGCTTCAGAGAGGCGTTACGGTATTTGATAATATGGCGGCCTTGGGAAAATGGCTGAATGCTGAAAATGTTGCTTTGGGTAAAACCACACCCAAACAACTGTTAGACAGCACATTCGGGATAAACATTCTGGAAGACGAACTAATCCGAATCGAGCACGGTATATTCGCATGATCGTTTTCCGGCTCACCAAAGGAACCTATAAAAACGACCTTTCCGGGAAAGGCGCGGAACTCGCGGGCGGCAGGTGGAACAGCAAAGGCTTCCCCATGCTGTATACTTCCTCGGGCAGAGCCCTGTGCATGGCAGAAGTTGCCGTACATCTTCCCTTGCACCTCATTCCCGTTGATTACTGGCAGGTAACGATTGAGTTGCCGGATGACGTAGAATTATTTGAAATTCCAATGATAGATTTACCCGCCGACTGGGACTCGTTTCCACACTCGGTCTCCACCCAGAAAATCGGCGATAAATTCCTGAATGCCGGAGATAAAATGATTTTCAAGGCGCCCTCGGCAGTGGTCAAAGGAGATTTCAATTTTTTGCTCAATCCCCGGCATCCGGATTACCTGCATATTAAAATCATGGAGACTGAGCAGTTCAAATTTGATTCAAGATTATTCGTCCGGTAACGGCGCTCGTCTTCAGGAAGCCTTCGGGTTTCCGTTTCAAAAGTTATTTATTTGTAAGTATTTCATTAAAAACAGTTTAGACTAAAAATCATGTTGCACTGATATTTGGGACATTGTACTTATGCTGCCCGCAGGCGTTTATTTCCTGAAGACAAGTGGAGAACTCTGGTCTGCGGTAAAGAAGATATTTGTAACGGCATGGGAAAATTAAAAATAATAACCTGGAATTGCAATATGGCCTACCGCAAGAAGGCCCCTTATATCCTGGAACAACACCCCGATATCCTTGTGGTGCCGGAATGCGAACACCCCGACAAATTGAAATTCGATTCAGGAACGCGTTTGCCGACGGATGTTTTCTGGTTTGGCGCCAACCATAATAAAGGGCTCGGGGTGTTCTCGTACGGCAACGACAGGTTCCAGCTTCTGGATGTCCATAACCCTGATTTTTGTACGGTTTTGCCGCTTGCCGTGACCGGTGGCGAAGTTGATTTTACCCTTTTTGCCATTTGGGCCAATAATCCGCTGGATCGCAATTTTCAGTACGTCGGACAGGTCTGGAAAGCCATTAAGTATTATGATGCGATTTTGAAAAACGAGCGAACCATACTGGCGGGCGATTTTAACAGTAACACGATCTGGGACAGGCCAAACCGGGAAAGCAACCACTCGGCAGTTGTAGATATCCTGGCTCAAAAAGGAATTTACAGCACATACCACAGGCAATTGAACCAGGTAAAGGGCAAAGAGGAACATCCGACCTTGTTTTTGTACCGGCACAAAGACAAGCCGTATCATCTTGATTATTGTTTCGCTTCCGCTGATTTTATCCGGAAATTAAAGCACGTGGAAGTAGGCACGCACGAGGATTGGGCGCATCACAGCGACCACACGCCACTGTCTGTAACATTTGATTTGTAAAATTCTTATTTCTTCCCCCACCTTCCCGCGTCCAGCCAGTATATCAACTTCAGCGTTAGGGTATTATCCTGTGGCGAATGCGTGGTTTTTCTGAAATTGTCAAAAAAGTTGTCGCGTCGTGCCTGGTCATCCTCGAATATGGCGTTTTTCCAGATCAGGTTCAGAAAACTGCCGGGTGCAAACTGCCAGGTATAGACGAAATCAACGTTGAACTGGTTAAAGTTTTCATCTGCCGAACCCGACCAGTCCGACGGACTCAGGGAGCCGTCGTCGTTCAGGTGCAGATATTCATGGTAGTATACTTTTGTCCAGTAATGCCGCCCCCGCAGGGATGCGCTCATGCGCGGACCGAAAAGGTATTCTGCTGAAAGTTCGTTGTCGAAGGTGGTAATATCCCGGCGCCCGAAAATAATGTCGGTGGCATCATCCCAGTCTACCGCGCCAAAGTTGGAATGATCTTTTGACAGACTTATGGCAGCCATGATACGCAAGTGGTCGCTCGCCACCCAGGTCGGGCGAAAACCGACGCCGATATAGGGATCGTGCGGAACGGGACTTTCCCCGAAACTGACTTCCAGGGTAGCGAAAAATCGTTTGCGGGTATCGCTCGTCCATTGAGGCCGGATAAATGCATAGGGTGCATGGCGGTATTTTTTACCGGCCACACGCGATTCGAAATAATCATAATACCACAAAGGCCGGGAAGTGAAATACATGCCGAACGTATGCCGGTGGGCGTTTTGAAGCTCACCGTATCCTTCCAGTTCGAGGGCTTCCCAATTGCCCGTGCTGTACAGCCAGGTGTTTTCTGCGCTGAATTGCCAGTAAGTATAGAGCACCCCGCCCCGGTGCTCGTAATTGCCATGACGCACCTGCGCATACACCGCGTGGAAATCATTGCGTCGGAAAAGCCCGAGGTCGCGCTGGTCATACCGGTCATCCAAGGCAGCATGTATCGCCGACCATCCCCATTTGCCGCTGATCTTGCTTATGCCATACCTGAAACCGGCGCCCTTCGCAGAGCCTGCACCGGATGCATCCCACACCTGGCTAAGACGCGATTCACTGAACAACTCATATCGATTGGCCTTGTCGCGCAGGTTGAATGTCATGGCCGATACGTTGGCATCGCGGCCTCCGCCTTCGCGCAATACGCTGGTGTTGATAAAACTGATCGATGAGTTGTTGGGAAGTGCCTGGTCCAGCACCAGCACGTTGAAAT
>JAKOXM010000232.1 GCA_029781095.1 Bacteroidota bacterium | reverse complement strand
TTCCACTGCTTCAGCGATGAGGGCCTCCAAAACGGCTTCGGAACCGGAAATCTCGCGGCACGGAAGCCCTGCTTCCGGTCTGTTGTCCGGCTCCTGGAATTGTATGGTTGCTGTATGTGGCATAATAATGCGTTGTTTAGAATTTTTACCCGGCCTCTGCGCTCCGGGGTACCGTCAGCCATCGGTTATGCAACCTTCGGCGGCCGTCGATACGGATTTGGCGTATTTGTACAGCAGGCCTTTTGTGGCTGCGGGAGCGGGTTTTTGCCAGGCGGCTTTTCTTTTTTCTATTTCCAGATCGCTGATTTTCAGTGAAATGGTTCGTGCTACGGCATCCAGTTCGATCGGGTCGCCATCCCGGACGAGGGCGATGAGCCCCCCTTCGGATGCTTCCGGTGTGATATGGCCGACCACAAATCCGTGTGTGCCTCCGCTGAAGCGACCATCGGTGATGAGGGCAATACTTTTGCCCAGACCCGCGCCGATGAGTGCTGAAGTTGGTTTCAGCATTTCGGGCATGCCGGGCGCGCCTTTCGGCCCTACGTAGCGGATCACGACCACGTCGCCGGGTTGCACGCGCCTGTCGCGAATACCGGCGATGAGCGAGTGCTCGCCGTCGAATACCCGCGCCGGGCCGCTGAACCGCTCACCTTCCTTGCCGCTGATCTTGGCCACACTGCCCAGTTCCGCAAGGTTGCCATACAGGATATTCAGATGCCCGGTGGTTTTGACGGGATGCTCCTTCGGGAGTATAATTTGTTGATTATCAAAGTCAAGATCGGGTACATCGGCTAAATTGTCAGCAATTGATCGTCCGGTTACAGTCATGCAGTCGCCGTGCAGCAGACCTTGTTTGAGCAGGTATTTCATCACAGCCGGCACGCCGCCGATCCGGTGCAAATCTTCCATGAGGTATTTACCCGAAGGTTTCAGGTCGGCAAGCACGGGGGTGCGGTCGCCGATGCGCTGGAAATCATCCTGATCAAGCGGGACGTCCACACTCCGGGCCATGGCGATGAGGTGCAGCACGGCATTGGTGCTTCCTCCGAGTACCGTGACAACGGTAATGGCATTTTCAAAAGCCTTCCGCGTCATAATGTCGGAGGGTTTGATATCGCGTTCGAGCAGGAGGCGCACAAATCGCCCGGCGTCGGCACATTCCTGCTTTTTTTCCGGGCTCAGGGCCGGATTCGACGAAGAATACGGCAAACTCATGCCCAGCGCTTCGATGGCGGAGGCCATTGTGTTGGCGGTGTACATGCCGCCGCAGGCGCCGGGCCCGGGGCATGAATGGCGTACAATGCCCTGAAAGTCAGCCTCGTCCAGTGTTCCGGCAATTTTTTGCCCCAGCGCTTCGAAGGCCGAAACGATGTTGAGATCCTGTCCTTTCCACTGTCCGGGAGCGATGGTGCCGCCGTAGACCATGATGGCGGGGCGGTTGAGACGCCCCATGGCGATAATGGAACCCGGCATATTTTTATCGCAACCGGGTATTGCTATAAGCGCGTCGTAATACTGGGCTCCGCACACGGCCTCGATGCTGTCGGCGATGATGTCGCGACTGACAAGCGAATAACGCATACCATCGGTGCCGTTGCTGATGCCGTCGCTTACGCCAATAGTGTTGAAAATCAATCCCACCAGGTCATTTGCCCAGACCCCGGCCTTGACGTCGCGTGCGAGGTCGTTGAGGTGCATATTGCAGGTATTCCCTTCATAACCCATGCTCACGATACCCACCTGGGCTTTTGCCAGGTCTTCATCCGTCAGCCCGATGCCGTACAGCATCGCCTGGGCGGCGGGTTGCGTGGGATCCTGGGTAACGGTGCGGGAATATTTATTGAGAGTATTCGTCATTTCGTTGGTTCGTTATTACGTCATTGCCGGGCTGGCATTTGGACAAGTGCTCAGGGATTATGAAATTTTGAAAATCATTTCGCCAATACACGTTCAAGTCTCGAATCAGGCGACTGCTTCCGGCACGCGTCCACGGACGAGGGCCAGGTACGATTCCCGGATTTTATGGCCGATCGTTTCGGACCATCCTTTTGTAAATAATTTATTGTCAATGCTTTGTATTCCAACTACTTCCGCCCCCGTTCCGCAGTAGAACGCACTGTCGGCGGTGAAAAGGTCTTCCGGCGTGTACCGGCCTTCGCGGCAGGGTATGCCCATCTGTTCGCAAATCCGGATAACCGTCGCACGGGTAATACCGGGGAGAATATGCCCGGTGGCAGGTGTGTACAACACGCCGTTTTTCTCAAAAAACAGGTTCGCTCCGGGGCCTTCGGCGAGGTATCCTTCGCAGTCGAGCAGCAGGGCCTCATCGAAACCGGCATGTCTGGCCTCTGATGTCGCCAGAATGGAATTGACGTAGTGCCCCGATGCTTTCGCCTCCATGTGCAGGGATCGCGGGTGCGGGCGGCAATAAGACGAAATTTTCAGGCGCAGCAGTTTGTCGCCCAGGTATGCGCCCCAATGCCAGGCAGTAATCAGCAGGCGCGACGACTGGCCGTTGACAAGGGCCATGTTGGGGTCGCACAGCACCAGCGGGCGGATATAAGCGTCGCTTAATTTATTTATTTTCAGAATTTTATAACTGATTTCCGCCAACTCCTCTACAGAATAGGCGAAGGGTATGCCCAGCAATTCGCAGGAGCGCTGAAGTCGCTCGAAGTGCTCGCGGGCTTTAAAAATCCGGGGGCCATCTTCCGTTTCATAGCTACGTATACCTTCGAATACACCGTACCCGTAGTGCAGGGTCTGTGCGTACAAACCGGTATGCGCTTGAGTTGCGGGTATATACTGGCCGTCGTAATATAAAATTGTGCTATCTGTGAAATATGCCATGGTGTCAAAAAGAGATATTCAGATGATGGTCGAGCTGGTGGCCGCAATATTTTTCCGGTTCACCGGGCGCGGTGCATTGTGCTGGATATAATCGCAGATCACGTCGCCAATAGTGGAGGTATAATGAAAATGATGCTGGTCTATGTCGCGGGTGACGATTCCCTCGGCCAGTGTCCAGTTGACGGCGGTGCGAACCACATTCGCTTCTTCCGGCAACCCGAAATGATCGAGCAACATGGCAGCCGACAGGATGGAGCCGAGGGGGTTGGCGATGTCTTTTCCTGCCGCCTGGGGATATGAGCCGTGAATCGGTTCGAACAAGGCCGCACTTTTGCCGATGCTTGCCGATGGCAGCAACCCCAGCGATCCGCTGAGTACGCTGGCCTCATCGCTGATGATGTCGCCAAACATATTCTCGGTAAGTATCACGTCGAACTGGGCGGGATTGAGAATGATTTGCATGGCAGCATTGTCGACGAAAAGAAAATCGACCTGTACATCGGGATATTCAGGCGCGATATCCTGCACCACTTTTCGCCACAGACGGCTGGTTTCCAGCACGTTGGCTTTGTCGACGAGGGTCAGTTTCTTCCGGCGTTTTTGCGCATGCCTGAATGCCGGACGGGCGATGCGTTCTATCTCCTCGCGGTTATAGACGCAATCGTCGGAGGCTTCGGTCTTTGCCTCGTTGAGGGTCTTTTTGCCGAAATAAATGCCGCCCGTGAGTTCGCGATATATCACAAAATCCACGTTTTCAAGACGATCTGCCTTGAGCGGTGAAAGGTGACTCAAGGCGGGGTACGCCGCGACGGGGCGTATGTTGGCGTACAGGCCGAGCGTCTTGCGGAGTTTCAACAAACCCTGTTCGGGGCGAACCTTTGCTGTCGGGTCGTTGTCGTATTTGGGATGGCCGATGGCGCCGACTAGCACGGCGTCGCTCTCCAGGCAGGCTTCAATAGTAGGGCCGGGCAGGGGCGTGCCGGTCTCGTCGATCGCGCAGGCGCCCATAAGCGCATAGCGATAATGAAATGCATGCCCGAAACGCGCGGCGACGGCGTTCAGCACTTTTACCGCCTGGGCGGTTACTTCCGGGCCAATGCCATCTCCTTCTATGACTGTGATATTTTTTTTCATTGCTGCTGATTTTACGGTTTAAAAGGGCGAAGAGTAAAGTTTTTTACAGGAAATAAATCGTTGATTATCAATATATTTACAATCTCAACAATCTCAACAATCCCAACAATCTCAATCCTTTTCAAACCGCTCAATCCTGTCCCGGATGCTCAGCAGGAAGTCGATGTCGTCATAGCCGTTGAGCAGGCAGGTTTTTTTGTAGGAATTGATATCGAAATGTTCGGATTCTCCGGTCAGGGTATTTTCAATCGTTTGATCGTCAAGGTTGATGGCGATTTCTGCCGAGGGGTGCTGTTGTAAGGTGTCCAGCAGTTTGCGCAGGAAATCGTCGCTTACCTGCACGGGCAGCAGAAAATTGTTAAGGGCGTTGTTTTTGAAAATGTCTGCAAAAAAACTGCTCACCACTGCATCGAAACCGTAGTCTTTCAATGCCCAGGCGGCGTGCTCCCGGCTGCTGCCACAACCGAAATTTTTGCCCGCAACGAGGATTTTTCCTTTGTAAACCGACGTGTTCAGTACAAAATCGGGTCTCGGCTGCGCTTCGTCGTCATGGTTGTAACGCCAGTCGCGAAACAGGTTTTTCCCGAACCCGTCCCGGTTGGTCGCTTTCAGGAATCGCGCCGGAATGATCTGGTCTGTGTCCACATTCTCCATATCGAGCGGGACGGCAGTACTATGGAAAGAATTGATCTTTTTGCTCATGATCAGTCAGAATTAAATCATTATAAACCTTCATGTTCACCAACCCGGTCGTTCACGAACCCTGCAACCCTGAAACCTTGCAACCCTGCAACCCTGCAACCTCTTATACCATCATCTCCCGAACGTCCGTGACCATACCCGTTACCGCTGCTGCCGCTGCCGTGAGCGGACTGGCCAGCAAGGTGCGGGCGCCCTGGCCCTGGCGGCCTTCGAAATTGCGATTGGATGTCGAGATACAAAACTTGCCGGAAGGGATTTTATCTTCGTTCATGCCGAGGCAGGCCGAACACCCCGGCTGCCGGAGTTGAAACCCCGCCTGCTCGAAAATGTGGTGCAGCCCTTCGGCGCGCGCCTGTTGTTCCACCTGTTTACTGCCCGGAACCACCCATACTTGCACGCCGTCGGCCTTGTGTTTTCCCTTCATAAAGGCGGCTACTTCACGCAGGTCTTCAATGCGTGAATTGGTGCAACTGCCGATGAAAACGTAATCTATTTTTTGGCCCTTGATCGCAGCGCCGGCATGTAAACCCATGTATTCCAGCGCTTTGCGAAAAGACGGGCGTTCCTTTTCATCCAAAACCTCCTCTGACGGAATGGCTTCTGTGACAGATATGCCCATGCCCGGATTGGTGCCGTAGGTCACCATCGGCTGTATATCTTCTGCGCGGATGTGGATTTCATGATCAAATACCGCGTCTGCATCGGTTGGCAGTTGTTGCCATTCGGCGACTTTCCGGTCCCATTCAACGCCGGCAGGGCTGAAATTCCGCCCTTTCAGGTAAGCGAATGTCGTTTCATCCGGCGCGATGAGGCCGCCGCGCGCACCCATCTCGATACTCATGTTGCAGATGGTCATACGCGCTTCCATGCTGAGGGCGCGAATCGCCGATCCGGCGTACTCCACAAAATAACCGGTAGCACCGCTGGATGATATCTGCGCGATGATGTACAGGATGATGTCTTTCGCACTGACGCCCGTGCCGAGCGTTCCTTCCACGTTGATACGCATTTGCCTGGGCTTGCTCTGCAGCAGGCACTGGGTGGCGAGCACCATTTCAACCTCGCTGGTGCCGATACCGAAGGCAATGGCGCCGAAAGCGCCGTGGGTGCTGGTATGGCTGTCACCGCAAACGATGGTCATGCCCGGTTGGGTGATACCCAGTTCGGGCCCGATAACGTGAACGATGCCCTGAAACGGATGGCCGAGACCATAGAGTTCGACGCCGAAATCCCGGCAGTTATCGGTCAGTTTTTCTACCTGAAGGCGCGACAGCGCTTCTTTTATCGGCAAATGCTGGTCGAGCGTCGGCACGTTGTGGTCGGCGGTAGCGATGGTTTGTGCGGGCCGGAATACGGGCAGCCCGCGCTGCCGAAGCCCGTCGAATGCCTGCGGGCTGGTTACCTCGTGTATGAAATGCCGGTCGATGTAGAAAACGGAAGGCCCTCCTTCAATTTCCTGCACAACATGGCGATCCCAGATTTTATCAAAAAGCGTTTGTGACACTTTATTTCAGCTATTTAAAATCAATTGAACAGGAATTATTCGGCAACCGACAATGCTTTTGCCATCTGCAGCAAATCATCGTCTTTAACTTCCTTTTTTGCATCGGCGGTTTTCAGGAAAAGCGGATATAATTCATCCACTTCATCGCGGTTAAAATCGTAACCGAGTTTGCGGAATCGATAGGCCAGTGCGGAGCGACCGCTGCGCGCGGTCAGCACGATTTTGCTGCTGTCGGCGCCTACTTCTTCGGGAGCGATGATCTCGTAGGTCTGGGCGTTTTTCAGGAAACCGTCCTGGTGAATGCCGGAGGAGTGCGAGAACGCATTGCTGCCTACGATTGCCTTGTTGGGTTGTACGGGCATGCGCATGGTATCGGATACGAGGCGGCTCATGGGGTTGAGTTGCTCCGGTTTCACACCCGTATAAAAACCAAGATCCTGGTGCTGGCGGATGATCATCACCACTTCTTCGAGGGCTGTGTTGCCGGCCCGTTCGCCCAGGCCGTTGATCGTGCATTCAATTTGCCGCGCGCCTGCGATAACGCCTGCTATGGCATTGGCGGTGGCCAGACCGAGGTCGTTGTGACAATGACAGGAAATGACGGCACGATCGATATTCGGCACGTTGTTGATCAGGTAGGCGATTTTTTCGCCGTATTGGTAGGGCAGACAATAACCGGTCGTGTCCGGGATATTCACCACGGTGGCGCCGGCGCGAATAACGGCTTCTATTACCCGGGCAAGGTATTCGTTGTCGGTACGGCCGGCGTCTTCAGCATAGAATTCCACGTCGTCGACAAAATTTTTGGCCCAGCGAACACACTGAACGGCGCGTTCGAGGATTTCTGCTCTGGTAGCGTTGAACTTGGCGCGGATATGCAGGTCGGAAGTGCCGATGCCGGTATGAATACGGGGGCGTCGCGCATGACGCAGGGCTTCGGCGGCCGTTTCGATATCCTTCAACACCGCCCGGCTGAGACCGCACACTGTTGTTTCCTTGAGAGCGAGCGAAATATCCCGGACGCTTTGAAAATCGCCGGGCGACGACACCGGGAAGCCGGCTTCGATCACGTCTACACCAAGCGCTTCGAGTTGAAGGGCAATCTCGACTTTCTCTTTCGTATTTAATTTGCAGCCCGGCACTTGTTCGCCGTCGCGCAAAGTAGTATCGAAAATATGTATCTTTTTTTCTTCCATAAAAATCGGCGGTACAGGCGGGTTTCAACGTTTATATTTTTGTATCCGGGGATAAATATATTACCACGACATTGGTATTATTTTTCAAAACTTGCCCTGTTTCTACGTTGCCTATTTTATTGAAAAAATTTGCAATAAATTGAATGTCAGTTTTTTAAATCAATATTAAATACAATGTCCAAACGCTCGTCGGATGAGTTATTCCAGCTGTTAAAGTCCCTGGAAAAGGCTGAAAAGCGTAATTTCAAACTGTTTGTCCAGCGCAATCTCGGCTCGGCAGACCTGAAAATCACGCAGCTGTTCGACGCCATGGACAAAATGGACGAATACGACGAGGATGCTGTTCTGCATAAAATAAAATCGCTCAAAAAGGCGCAATTATCCAACCTGAAAGCCAGCCTGTACCGGCAAATTCTGGCGAGCCTGCGCACCCTGCGCGACGAAAACAACGTGGAAAACCAGCTCCACGAACAGATGGAATACACCCGCATTCTATACAACAAGGGGCTGTTCCAGCAAAGCCTGAAAATGCTTCAGCGCATCAAGGAACTGGCAAAAACCTACCACCAAAGCACCTTCTGGCACCAGGCGCTGGTGCTGGAAAAGAAAATTGAATCGCTGCATATCACGCGCAGCATGGGCAATCGCGCCGAATCGCTCTCTGCCGAAGTCAACCTGCTTAACGAGCGGCTGGCATTGGTAGGCAACCTGTCCAACCTGTCACTCCAGTTGTACAGCTGGTATATCAACGTCGGCCACGCCCGAAACGCCAAAGACATCGCCGCCGTGCAGGAGTTTTTCGCGGCCCGCCTGCCGCCCGACGCGCATCGGGTCGGCGGTTTTTTCGGCAGGCTCTACCTGTTCCAGGCTTATTGCTGGTACGGGTTCATCCTCCAGGATTTCCTGCTCTATTACAGATACGCACAGAAATGGGTAGACCTGTTCACTGCCGAACCCCACATGATGCGGGTGGAGACGCCTTACTATATCAAGGGACTGCACAACCTGCTGCTGGCGCATTTTATGCTGCGCAACTACCCAAAATATGACGAGACCTTGGGAATATTCGAAGCATTTGCCGACACAGAGGAAGCCCAGGCAAACGATAATGGTAAAGTGCAAACCTTTATCTACCTGAGTATTGCGCGTATCAATGGCCATTTTCTGAAAGGTACCTTTACCGAGGGGTTGCAGCTTGTGCCTGAAATCGAAGCGAAACTGTCGGACTTCAGTTTGCTGATCGACAGGCACCGGAGTCTTGTGTTGTATTACAAAATCGCCTGCCTGTACTTCGGCGCAGGCGACGTCGGGCGAACGGTGGAATACCTGAACCGCATCATTCACCAGAAGGTGGATCTGCGCAGTGACTTGCAATGCTACGCGCGTTTGCTGCATTTAATTGCGCACTATGAAATGGGTAACGTCGGTATTCTGGAACACCTCATCAAATCAGTCTACCGTTTTATGGCGCAAATGGAGACACTGGGCGTGGTGGAAGAAGAGATTTTCCGCTTTCTGCGCAAATCGCTTCAACTGGACAGCCCCGTCCGGATACGCTCGGCCTTTGTAATGCTGAAGGAAAAACTGGAAAAACACGAGCGCAACCCGTTTGAAAGCCGCTCCTTTATGTACCTCGATATCATTTCGTGGCTGGAAAGCAAAATTGCAGGCGGTACCGTTCAGGAGGTGATCCGCAGGCGGTTTGAAGACAAATCCCGGTAGCACAGCGTTCACGCTGTCGGGAAAAGGGCCATTTATGGCCCCGATACCTCATGTTTTTTTGCTGAAAGGGTATGCGAATCAGGGTCATTTAGGCCCTGATCTCTCTTAATTGAGTTCTTTATGGAAGAGGAATACACGGGGTCAGGGTTAAATGGGCTTCTTTGCTCTTAATTGAGTTCTTTATGGAAGAAGAATACACGGGGTCAGGGTTAAATGGGCTTCTTTGCTCTTAATTGAGTTTTTTTGAAAGAATGCGCCAGAGCCAGGGCCATAAATGGCCCTGGCGCCGACGGCATGAATGCCGTGCTACCGGGTGGTTTCCCCGATCAGATCAACTACTTTCATCACTCCCGTGGACGCCGGTTCGGCGATCACCTTGAGATTTTTCAAACGGGCCAGTTCGTAGCTCAACTGCGGGCGCGGGTCAACGTAGAAAAAGGGTATGCCCGGATTCGCGTAGATCATCAGGCTGGCCGCAGGATACACCTGCAGGGACGTGCCGACGATGATGAAAACATCCGCTTTTGCGGCGAGTTCGGCGGCGGGTTCGAGCATTGGCACCGCCTCGCCGAACCAGACGATGTTCGGACGCAACTGGAAGCCGCGCTCGCATTTGTCGCCCCAGTTGATATCGCCGTCGCAGTCATACACGAGCTCGGGATGTCTTTCGGAGCGCGATTTGCGCAGTTCGCCGTGCAGGTGCAGCACCCGGGTACTGCCTGCGCGTTCGTGCAGATCGTCTACATTCTGGGTCACAACGTGGACGTCGAAGTTTTTTTCCAGTTGGACCAGGGCCTTGTGCCCCGCATTTGGCTCTACATCAAAAAGTTGTGCGCGACGCTGGTTGTAAAATTTGAGTACCAGTTTCGGGTTGCGCGCCCAGCCTTCAGGCGTTGCCACATCTTCGATGCGATGGTTTTCCCAAAGCCCGTCGCTGTCGCGGAAGGTCTTGATACCGCTTTCCGCAGAAATACCG
>JAKOXM010000228.1 GCA_029781095.1 Bacteroidota bacterium | reverse complement strand
ACTCGTCGCCAAACTTTCGCTCGGCGAACTGGCGATGGATGACGTATGGTTCGGCGGACAGACGCGCTGCCCCTGGGACACTTCCCGTGGCTCCAGCGGTTCTTCCGCCGGTCCCGCCTCGGCGGTTTCAGCAGGACTGGTGCCTTTTGCCATCGGGTCGGAGACATGGGGCTCCATCGTGTCGCCTTCCACCGTCAACGGAGTGACCGGGCTGCGGCCCACTTTCGGCCGCGTGAGTCGTTACGGCGGCATGACCCTGAGCTGGAGTATGGATAAAGTCGGCGCTTTGTGCCGCATGGCCGAAGACTGCGCCATCGTACTGCGCGCGATCGCCGGCGCCGACCCGCGCGATGCAGCGACTTTGGACGCTCCGCTGGCTTACCGCAACCGACTGGATCTCAAAGGCGTACGGATCGGTTTTTTGAAAAATGAAATGGAAAAGGACAGCGCCCACCGCGCTATCTATGCCGATGCCATAAAAACACTGGAAAAACTCGGCGCCGTTCTTACCCCGGTCGAATTTCCGGACCATAACGGCCTGGCCCTGATCATCAGCGCGGAGTCGGCAGCAGCCTTCGACGAACTCACGCGCAGCCATCGCGACGATGCCATGGTGCAGCAAGGCAAAAATAACTGGCCCAATTTCTTCCGGGCGGCGCGTTTTATTCCGGCAGTAGAATACATACAGGCCAACCGGGCACGATATGACCTGATCCGCAATACCGCAAATATGATGAAAACGGTGGACGTTGTCATCGGCCCTCCGTTTGGCAGTAATCTCCTGACTACCAACCTGACAGGCCATCCCAGCGTAACCGTGCCCGCCGGATTTGATAACCCGACAACCCCGGCGACAGTGGTTTTTACAGGTCAACTCTATGACGAGGGGATGCTGTTGAGCGTGGCCCAGGCGTTTCAGTCTGCCACAACCTTCCACAGGAAGCATCCGCCGGGCTTTTAGCCTACCATCCGTAAGGCGAATCGGCCCGCCGCTCGGCAAGGCGCTCCTTCATTTTGCGCCAGCCCGGACCGATAAGCCGGTTCAGACCCTTGTCGACGACGTAGTGTGAAGCAATGTTGGCGAGACCCCGTACCCGTGCGGGCAGGGAACCGAAAGAGCGCAGGCTGATGGAATAGCCGCCGTCTGTGTATTCAATGTAGTGCCAGTATCCGGAAGGCATAAAAATGGTTTCTCCCGGTTGCAGCATGACCTCATATCCTTTTACGTTGGACAGGGCGGGATACTTGTCGTAATCGGGGTTGTTGAGGTCAACGTAACTGGCCACCGTGAAGGGGTGATGGTACAGGTTTCGACTTTGGTCGGGAGCGAACAGCACTACGCGCTTGCGGCCGTGTATCTGGTTCAGAAACACATGGCTCATGTCGATATCGTAGTGCAGGGCTACCTTGGAGCCTTCGCCGCCGAAAAACATGAACGGGAGTTCGTTCACAAATCCGTCCATGATCGTCGGAATGACGAAATCCCTGCGCAGTTCCGGTGCGACACGAAAAATATTCCACAGGAAAATGCGCAGATCGGTGGGGCCGCTCTCGATTATTTCCAGAAATTCCTTGAATGAAATGATTCTGTCCGGGGTCATATAACCCTTTCCGGGTTTGGAATAATTATTGGACACAACAGGCACACGCAGGTGACCGTACCGGGCTTTGAAATGCTCAATGGTCCACCGTTGCCGGGCAGGCCAGGAGGCTGTCAGATCAGTAAAAACCACCGGTTTCATGGGGCGCAAATATTCTTCGGTAAAGCCGTTTGGGGTCAGGCCTGTTCGCCGGTCGACGGGTCTTAAGTCCAGCATAAAGCGACAAT
>JAKOXM010000223.1 GCA_029781095.1 Bacteroidota bacterium | reverse complement strand
ATGGGTGGACGACAACGGCAATGGCCAGCTCGATATTTATGCCGATGGTGTCACACCCGCTGAAAAGATCGTGGATATGGGACTTCGCGGCCTGATTCCTTCCTGGCAATAGAATTGGTTTGCCATGGCAAAACGAAAACCGCAACCGGATGAACCCCTTCAGGCCATTGCCCCGGTCCGTCCGCCGCTCAGGGTATTGATCTTATATGCAATGGGCCAGTTAGGCTGGTCGCTGGCAAGTTTCGCGGTCGGTAACCTGCTGATTTACTTTTACATGCCACCGGAGCAGGGGCAGGCGGTTTTTCCCGCCTTTCTGTTTCAGGGTCCCGTGGTGGGCGTGCTGACACTGATAGGCATACTGAGTGCCGGAGGACGTATTTTCGACGCTGTCGTCGACCCATTGGTGGCCAACTGGAGCGATAACGCCAATGCGCGGGTGGGGAAGCGACGTCGTTTTATGCTGCTTGGGGCCGTCCCTTTCGCTTTGTTCAGCACACTGGCTTTCTACCCCCCGGAATCCGCAGAAGGCGGCGCCAATTTTGCGTGGCTTGCCCTCGTGCTGCTGCTTTATTACTTTTTTTTCGCTTTTTACGTCATTCCCTACAATGCGTTGCTGGCCGAACTCGGCCATACGCCTGCCGATCGGTTGCGCATCAGCACCCTGATTTCCATTACCTGGGCGCTTGGTTTTGTGGCCGGCAACAGCGCCTATGCCCTGCAGGGTGTATTTGAGAACATGGGTTATACTCCTTTGCAGGCATTTCAGCGGGCTGTGACGCTTCTCAATATCGTTGCGTTGATCTTTATGCTCCTGCCCGCTTTGTTCCTGAATGAAAAACGCTATGCGCGGCAATCAAAAAGTGACCACAGTATCGGATTCGCGTTGATGGCCGTGCTTGGAAATCGGAATTTTCGCTGGTTTCTGGCCTCATTCCTGTTGTACTGGCTGGCCCTGACTTTTATCCAGTTGGGCGTGGGATTTTACACGACGATTCTGTTGGGACTGGACAAAAGCATGGCCTTTACTTTTTCGCTGGTGAGTTTTGCCGCCAGTTTTCTGCTCTATTTTCCGGTCAACCTGTTGACTCAAAAGCTGGGCAAACGCAAGGTAATGTTGACGGCTTACCTGCTTTTTGCCATTATTTTTGCCATATTAACCGTTGTAAAATCCATTCCGGCGCCAAAAGAATGGATATTGTACGGGCTCGGTATCGCAGCAGCATTCCCCCTGGCCACCTTCGGCATTTTGCCAAATGCCGTGATCGGCGATGAAGTGGAGCGCGAGGAGCGCGAAAACCGCCGGCAGATGGCCGGCATGTTTTTCGGCGTAAGCGCTTTCACCATGAAGGTCGGGGTTTCTGCAGCCAATCTGATATTTCCTTCGCTCCTGCTGTTCGGGAAAAGCATCGACCGCCCGCTCGGTGTGCAAATGACAGCGGTTGCAGCCATCGTTTTTTGCGCGGCCGGATGGGTGGCGTTCAGAAATTACCGGGAATTGGCCTGAAAACTACGATCTCAAGAGGCCCGCTTATTGCATGGGCTCAACTTTATAAACAATATAGTCCGTATCGCCCTGCCAGGGGAAAGCGTCAACTTTCTGTTTGTAGTGGCATTTCACGTTTTTGCCCTCATATTTTTGAAGTTCCTCATAAACACTGCTGTTTTGGGCAGAAAAATCCCAGGTGCTTTGCTGCGTCATCATCGTACTGCCGGCCAGCAGCAACTGACCTTCGTAGGTTTTGAACATCACACCCTTTTTGGAAATTTTATAGAGTGTACCGGTACGCGAGCCTTCACTGATGGTGTAGGTGCGATAAATATAATAACCGGCGGCAGAAAGGATACCGAGCACCAGGACAGACCACATGGTGATCCGGAAGACGCGGCGGGCTTTTTGTTTGACTTGATCCAGTTGGACTGACATAGTGTGTGAAGTTTTGATTGTTTTTTGTTTATACGCCTTTTTTGCTACCCCAAATCTGAACGTGTAAGCGATCTGAATAATGAAAGCCGTATTCCTTGCAAATCTCCACGAGCCAAATCCTGCGTTTGCCCAACGCGGGGGCGGAAGTTCCCTCCGGCATCAGCCATACTTTTTCCGGCGGAATGGCGTAGGCTTTCAGCAGGGACAATACTTCCTGCAAGTCTTTTTCTTCTGACAGCACAAATTTAAAATTCGCTTTCGGGCTTTGCGCAAAAAATCTCAGCGCAGCCGGTTTTTCGCGCAGGCGGCGGGTATTGCCACTGTTTTCCAGTTTGGGAGAAACATTGTACTGATCAATTTGCGCATCAAACGGCGGAGTGGGGGAGAGGGTGCCGTTTGTCTCGATCTCAAAATGATAATCCGCTGATAAAGAGCGCAATGTAGCCATCAAAGACGCCAGTGCAGGTTGCTGCAGCATCGGTTCGCCACCTGTGAGGATGACATTCCTGCACGGGAAGGCAGATACAATTGCCGCAACGGAATCGACGGGACAGGCGGCTATCCATTCTTTTTTGTCAAATTTTTTATACCCCGGCTTCTTATCGTTCAGGTGTGGAAAGCGGGTTCCGGACCAATTCCAGGTATAATCGGTATCGCACCAGATGCAATGCAGGTTGCACAGCGAGGTTCGGACGAATACGGAGGGCCTGCCGGTACTTTTCCCTTCTCCCTGGATGGAATAAAATATCTCGGGTTTGCCGTCGAGGCGGGCGAGCTTCAGTATTTGATCCCTGTTGGGCAAAATCTGTTGTCGGGGAGATGGCAAGTGTCAAATTTTGAGACAAAAATCGGCAATTTTTACCCGAACAAGGCACCTTGACCCGCCAATTCATCCGATTTAACCGATTCGTTTTCAGAGGAGAGAGATTCGGGCTCGTCGGGGAGCAGGCGCTTTACGATGCGAAGCTGGTGGGTGTACCGGTTGAATTCCTTGTTGAATATGCCGAAATGGTCGAGTTTGTCGACCCGCACTTTCCCGGAAGCATGGATGACGTGGCAATCCGGCATGATGATGCCCACATGGTTGATCTGCCCTTTGCCGTTGTCAAAAAACGCGAGATCGCCTGACTGGCATTGTTCCATAAAATCAACAACCCTGCCTTGCGTCACCTGCTGCGAGGCGTCTCGCAAAAGGCGGATACCGGCAATTTTAAACACCATTTGGGTAAGTCCGGAACAATCGATGCCAAACGGTGACCGCCCGCCCCACATATAGGGAGCGTGCAGATACCGACGGGCAATTTTGACAACCCACTCGCTGCGAAGGTTTTGTTGTCCGGGCGTGACTACCGGTCCTGAAAACTGAAATGTCTGATCGCCCAGCGAGCAGCGCAACCCGTCGTATCGCGGCAGCACGGCGCCCATGGTCAGCGGAATAAAGTGGTCGGCAGCCATAAGTCCCTCGACGAGGGACAGATTGATCGCCTGTTGCCCTGTATAGTCGTCGAATTCGCTGGGAGTCAGGCGTTTGAGTTGTTTGGAGTCCACCCAGCCGGAATAGCCGTCCCAGGCGCAAACCACATGGCGCCAGCTGTCTTTGGCTTCCTGAACTTCCACCGGTTCGCCGAAAAGCAACTGCGAGACCATCTCGCTTTTATCGGAAGGATGTGCGCGCAGGGGAGCAAGCGAAACTTGGCAGGCAGCGTATTCCATTGGACGGGAATTGGTGAAATCGGGTGTGGTGCCGAATTAAAAGTTTAACAAAGATGTAGAATCTCGATGACGCCTGAAAATTTTATTGTCAAAACTTGTTCAGCCCAATTTTGAAAAATACCTGAAATCCTGACCGTTCTCAATTTTTTGCAGCGATTCGTATATCAGGCGTATCAGGTTATTCACATCGTCTTTATGAGCCATTTCGACGGTAGTATGCATGTAGCGCAGGGGCAGGGAAATAAGCGCGGAAGGTACGCCGCCGTTGGAATAGGCAAATGCATCTGTATCCGTTCCTGTAACGCGGCTGGCAGCTTCGCGCTGGAACGGTATATCGTTTGACTCTGCCGACGAAATAATGAGATCCAGTAATTTCTGGTGCACAGCAGGTGCATAGGTAACGGAAGGCCCGTTGCCGCACCGCACGTCGCCGTGCTTTTTCATGCTGATCATCGGTGTGTGGGTATCGTGGGTCACATCCGTTACGATCGCAACGTTGGGTTTTATCGAATCGGTTACCATTTCAGCGCCGCGCAGACCGACCTCTTCCTGCACAGAATTGACGACATACAGCGTATAAGGCAGGCGTATGTTGTTCTCTTTCAGCAATCTGGCCACTTCTGCTATGCAGAACCCCCCGATCCTGTTGTCAAGTGCCCGCCCCACGTAATACCGGTCGTTCAGTATTTCAAACTCCGCCTGAAAAGTGACCACGCAGCCGACATGGATACCCATTTTTAAAACTTCTTCCCGGTCTTTGGCGCCTACATCGATGGTGATATTATCAAGGGCGGGGGTCAGGCTGGCATCTTTGTCGGTGCGGGTATGGATCGCAGGCCACCCGAACAACCCCATTATTTTTCCTCCTTTGCGCAGGTGTATCCATACACGCATGGAAGGAGCGATCTGAAAATCGCTGCCGCCGTTGCGAATGACGTGGATAAAACCATCGTCCGTAATATAATTAACGAACCACGAAATTTCATCGGCGTGTCCTTCGATGACGACTTTGTACGGCTGCCCCGGGTTGATAATTCCGTATGCCGTGCCATAGTTATCGAGTTTCCAATCGTCGATATAAGGTTGCAGGTATTCGAGCCACAATTTTTGCCCCGGTGATTCATAACCGGTAGGGCTGGCATTATTCAGATATTGCCGAAGGAAGGATTCAGAATTTGGTGTAATAACGTGCATCCGATCAAATCTTTATGCATACAATGCGCCCCAGCCGTCCGGGTTTTCGCGCCATTTTTTGAGTGTGTTCAGATCGCCGGCCGAGATATAGCCGGATTTTACGGCCTCTTGTACAAGGGCATCGTAATTTGTAAGCGTTTGATATTCAGTGTTTTTGTTTGCAAATGCCGTTTTTGCCCGCTCAAAACCGTATTCAAAGATTGCCAGCACGCCCGCGACGGAGCCTCCCGCATCCCGAATCGCATCCACGGCCAGGAGGCAACTTCCACCGGTACTTATCAGGTCTTCTATAAGCAGAACACGTTGACCGGGAAGCATCTCTCCCTCGATCCGGTTCCGGCGTCCATGGTCTTTCGCGTTGTTTCGGACGTAAATAAACGGCTTTTCCAATAAATCTGCCAATAATGCGCCGTGCGGTATCCCTGCCGTGGCTACCCCGGCTACAACGTCGAACTCACCGAACGAACGGGATACCGTTGCCAGGCAATTTTTAATGAACGAACGTACTTCAGGGTAAGATAATGCTACGCGGTTGTCACAATAAATCGGGGAGAGTATACCCGAGGCCCAGGTAAACGGTTCGTTTGGGCTTAGTTTTACTGCTTTGATTTCCAATAAATTGCGGGCTACTTCGGCGGCAATATCCATTGGTGATATTATATATTTACGATAGGACCTGAAAAATTATCCGAATTGGCCAAGTCCGGGAATGGAGCTACTTTCGCAGCAAAATTGACAACTATGGGGCAGCAAAAGTATAAAATATACATCAATGGCACGCCGCTTTTTCTGACGACTCCTGCCGCGGCCCGGGATTTGGGTCTGCAAGCGGATAAATCGACTTACGTGACTCCCTGGCTGGGGAAAAAAAAGTTGCTCCGGCAATACATCGATTTGCTGGAAAAGAACAGGAACGTTCAGGCGGTTGTACTTTATTCGGATGCCCTTGAGGAATTATGGGCCGCTTTCCGGGACTGTTTCGATATCCTCGAAGCGGCCGGCGGTTTCGTACGCAATTCAAAAGGGGAACTGCTGGTTTTTTTCAGACGCGGCTCATGGGATATGCCGAAAGGGAAAATCGATCCGGGAGAAACGCCCGAACAGGCTGCCTTGCGCGAAGTGCAGGAGGAGACGGGTCTGTCGAAACTGACCCTCGGCAATTTCCTGACCCATACCTACCATACCTATCAGTTGAAAGGAGAACGTATTTTAAAGGTCACGTGGTGGTATGACATGACCACGGAAGAAACGTCGGTGGTGCCGCAGACGGAAGAAGATATCGAGGAAATCAGGTGGGTGGAGCCGAAATCGTGGCTGGCAGCTTCGCCTGTCGTGTACGGCAATATAAAGGACGTGATAGAAGCCGGCCTGAAAAGCAGTAGAAGCGATGCGTGATGAGTTCGTGTTTAGAGCGGTATAATCACTTAAAATTTAGCGCTGCCGGAGCGAGAAGTGGTCAGGGCCCAACCACCGCTGAGACCCTGACCATTTTCTATATCTTAACCAGCGATCAATCTTCGGCCTGAAACATTTCTTTAACCAGTTCAAACCAGGGCTTGTCAACTTTTGTGGCCGGTGAAGTGGTTTTGTCGTACTGGCGCAAAAACGCGGCGCGGTCGATGACTTCCAGCGGACGCAGTTTTTCCTTCCGGAGACCGTTGTTCAGGGTAACCATGTCCTTTCCGAAAAAGACATCCGCCTTGTCCTGGGCTTTATGTAATTCTTCCTGCATCGTCTTGATGCCGTCAACCACCGATTGTGTGGGCAATTCATCGGATATCTCCGTAAAAAGAAATAGCCTCCCGATACGTGCCCGTAGTTGCTTTTCGCCCGTAATGCCTTTCGATTCGATGGTTTCGGTTAGCGTTTTGCGAAACGATTCAAGGTTCGTGCTGAATTGCAACAGGTTGTTTTTCAGTTTTTTATCCTTTACAACCGCAGCGCGTTGTTCGGCGCTGTCCTTCGCATTTTGCACCTGCGCGACCAAAAGCCCCAGTTTTTCCACCAATTGAAACAGATCGTCTGATATCTCTTTTCTCTTGTTATAGTCAAGTTCCGGCTGCAACGGATCGGGCACAAGTGTCAATTCACCGTCGTCCGTAAAATTGCCCGCCTTCAATCGCACGCTGTAAATGCCTGGCAAAGCCATTTGCCCTACAAAACCGGCATAAACGCCGGGTTCGCCCTGTACCATCACACCCCTGGCCGCTTTGGGAGGCGCAGTGCGCATATCCCATCGCACTACGTTGAGTCCTTTTCGCTTGGTGCCGGGTATGGAGGCGACCACTTTGCCGGAGGCGTCGATCACTTCCAGTGTGACGTCGCCTACGTTCAGGCGGTCTTTGAGATAGTACTGTATGGTAGCGCTTTCGGTGGCATTTTGTCCGGCATAGGAGCCGGTATTCGGGAAAGCCTGACCGTAATGCCCGGTTGTTACGGCCACCGGACGCGTTGGCAGCAGTGCGGCATCTTTTTGCAGCAGATCCGTAGTAAGCCGGCGCAGCGGTGAAATGTCGTCAACAATATATAGCCCTCGGCCGTGGGTCGCCAAAACGAGGTCATTGGTTTTGGGATGGATAACGATGTCGCGTACAGCCACGCATTCCGGGAATTTTGATTTATACAACACCCAGTTCTGCCCGCCGTCGTTGCTGATATACAGACCGAATTCGGTGCCCAGGAACAACAGGTCGGGATTCACGAGGTCTTCTACAAGGACGTGTGCATACCCTTGCAACACATTGCTTTTGGTAATCAATGTCCAGGTTTTGCCCCCATCCGTTGTTTTGGCCGCATAGGTGCGCATGTCGCCGTAAGCGTGGTTGTCGAAAGTGGCGTAAGCCGTATTGCGGTCGTGCCTGCTGGGTTCCACCCGGCTCACCCAGGCGCCTTTTGGTACGCCGGGTATATTTTTTGAAATGAGTTCCCAATGCTGGCCACCGTCGCGCGACACCTGGATATTCCCGTCGTCGGTACCGACGTAAATCAGGTTTTCGTCCAGCGGCGAAGGTCCTATGCTGAAGATCGTACAGTGGTTTTCTGCCGATGTGTTGTCCACGGTAAGGCCGCCGCTGGCATATTGCTTCTGTTTCAGCGAATCATTGGTCGTCAGATCGGGTGAAATGCGCGTCCAGCTATTACCCCGGTCGCTGGTTTTGAACAAAAACTGGGCCCCGCAAAACAGGACGTGCGGATTGACCGGGCTTTTTACAATCGGGGAATTCCAGTTCCAGCGATAAGGAGGCTCTCCTTTTTGTTCCTGCGGCTGCACAAATCTCGATTGATTGGTGCGCATGTTCATGCGACTGATATTTCCGCCCTGGCTTTCACTGAAGACAATAGAGGGGTCCAGGGCGTCGGGTTGTACCCAAAAGCCGTCTCCGCCGCCGACATTTTCCCAGTCTTTATTCTCTATACCGCCGGGGCTTTGCGACGGGCCGCGCCAGGAACCGTTGTCCTGCAAGCCGCCGTATACATTGTAAGGCGCGTTGTCATCTATCTGCACATGGTAAAACTGCGACACGGGCAAGGTATTCAGGTGTGTCCATGTTACCCCGCGATCGAGACTCATATACACGCCGCCGTCGGTACCGAGATAAAGATGGCTGGTGTTGTTCGGATTGATCCACAATGCGTGGTGGTCGGAATGGACCCATCCGCCGGCATCGCTTGCATCGGAAAAGGAATAACCTCCATCCGAACTGATGGACAAGGAAAATGCCGGCCGATATACCCGCTTCGGGTCCTTCGGATCGACGACGAGGGTGCTGAAATAGAATGGACGGGCCGTCACGTTGGACGTTGCACTTTGGTATTTCCAGCTTTCACCCCCGTCCGAAGAAATCAGCAGACTTGTGTTGTCGCTTTCCACGATAGCGAGTATGTTGTCGGGGGCGCTTGGCGCAAGTGCCAGCGCAATTCTCCCGAAATTGCCCGTTGGCAGGCCATTTGTTATTTTTCGCCAGTTTTTGCCGCCGTCCGTACTTTTGTAAAGAGCACTTCCGGGTCCGCCTGAAGAGAAGGAATAAGGCGTGCGCCTGAATTGCCACATGGAAGCCAGCAGTACATTCGGGTCGCGCGGGTCCATAATGATATCGGCACACCCCGTTTTTTCGTCGGTGTAGAGTATCTTTTCCCAGGTTTTCCCCCCGTCGACGGTTTTGTATAGCCCCCTGTCGGGGCTGTCGCTCCAAAGACGGCCGGGTACCGCAACGAATACGGTGTTCGGGTCGCCCGGATGGACGATGATCCTGGAGATATGCTCGCTGCTGTCGAGGCCCATTTTTGTCCAGTTGCGCCCTCCGTCGGTGCTGCGATAAATGCCCAGACCTGCTGAAACGCTGTTTCGCATGTTACATTCGCCGGTGCCTGCCCAAAGGGTATCGGGGTGCGCCTGGTCGATGGCCAGGGCGCCGATGGACTGCGGATATTTTTCAAAAACGGGATCGAACGTAAAACCTGCCGTGGTAGATTTCCATATCCCGCCGCCGGCAGTGCCGACATAAAGAACTTTCGGGCTGCTGTTGACGCCTTCGATGGCAGTGATCCGCCCGCCCATTACGGCCGGACCGATGCTGCGGGCTTCGATCTGGCCGAAAGTGGCGGAACTGAGTTTTACCTGCGCTTCGAGGGGCAAGGCAAGCGAGACAAGTAACAGAACAGGCAACAGAGTGGCCCTCATAGTCAAATGCTTGTTAGCGATCATGATAAGGTTGGTTCTCTGCGCTTACTTCTTTGCAGCCATTTCGAATATTTTGTCGTCAACAGCCGGATTAAGGGTGACCGTGCTGATGGTAATGGTCGAATTGCCCATCATCGGGTTGGCCTGCTGCATCGTAAAGGGAAAGGTTATTCCGTCCTGTTTTTGGAAATTGGAATAAACGGTAGCGGTTTCCACTTCTTTGCCATCCACTTCTTCCACTTGCACGTTCTTGATTTCGTAGTATGTTTCAGGGTCGTAAAAGCAGTATTCGCTTTTTTTATCGCCCTTGTTGACCTTTATTTTCAGGGCTTCTGTTCCGTCCACATCCTCCGTTCCGACGTATTCCACGGTGTAGCCTTTTTCTTTGTAACCGACGACTGTGCCGTCGATATCGGTCATGTCGAACATTGATTTTACCTGGTCGGCGGTAAGCGGTTCTGGCTCCATTTTGCCTGCGAAAGGATTGTTGGCCCAGCCTTTGTCGCCGTTGACAACCGAAGTCTGGGTCATTCCCATAACGGACACGTCCATCCGGGCGGCTTTGTCGCGTACGGCCGTCATGCTCCAGAGAATCGTCATGCCGGGGGCTCCATCTGCCGTGATTTTTGCCTCCGTTTTGATGCTGTTTATGTTCTTCCAGGCTTCAGCACCGGTAGCTTCCATGTGCTTTGCGATAATATCTTCTGCCGACTGCGCGTAGGAAAATGCATTGAGAAGCAGCAGGGCTGCGGAAAAAAGCAGTTGTTTCATTTTCAGAAAATTGAATTTGATCTGTTAGTTTTATAAAAAGTGCTGCAATACAACGGGAAAGTGCCGTATATGAGTCGAATATTTCGATCAGTAGTAACAGTAGAACGATACATGGCGGATTTAAAATGACATGGATGAAGTATGTTTTTCAAAAAATCTTCGCCGGCTTGTTCGCTTGAATGCAAACTTGGTGTAGTTTGGCAACCCGAAATGATACTTTTTCAGCCACTACCGCACATACAACTTCTGCCATGCCAACCCGTCGCCGCGCCATCAAAACAATTCTCGCCGGAGCCGCCGCCTTCACCGCAGCGCCATCCCTTACTTTTGCTGAAATGCCTGAAAAACAACAAACAATCCTCCGGAAAGGCAATATCCGGCACTCCGTATGCCGCTGGTGTTTCAACGATGTCCCGCTGGACGAATTTTGCGTATTCGTCAAACAGATCGGCATTTCGGCCATCGATCTCGTCGGGCCCAAAGACTGGGAAACACTGAAGGCGCACGGGCTTGATTCCTCGATGTGCAACGGCGCGGAGATCAACCTCGTGGACGGCTGGGCCGATTCGAAGTTCCACGAAAAGCTGATAAAAAACTACACCGAAATGATACCCCTTGTAGCCAGGGCCGGCTACAAAAACCTCATCTGTTTTAGTGGCAGCCGTCGCGGTATGGACGATGAAACCGGCCTTGGCAATTGCGTGACAGGCCTGAAAAAGATACTTTCGCTGGCGGAAAAGAACGGCGTGGTCATCCAGATGGAGTTGCTCAATTCAAAAGTCGATCACAAGGATTATATGTGCGACAGAACGCCCTGGGGTGTCGAACTGTGCAAACGCCTGGGCTCCGAAAACTTCAAGTTGCTCTACGACATCTACCACATGCAGATCGACGAGGGCGACGTGATCCGCACCATTCGCGACAATCACCAATACCTTGGCCACTACCACACCGCGGGGGTGCCCGGACGCCACGAAATCGACGAGACACAGGAACTGCATTACCCGGCCATCATGCGGGCTATACTCGCAACCGGGTTTAATGATTACGTGGCCCAGGAGTTTATTCCGACGGCTACTAATAAACTGGCTTCGCTTGGTAGCGCAATCGATATCTGCGACGTGTAAACGACTACTTTTGGGCCTTCAGTTCACCCATGAAATGATTGCCCATGAAAAAGTTGGTTTATGCTGTTTTATCGCTGCTATTCATTCCATTTCACGCCTGCGAGAAAAAGAACAACCATGCTGCAGCATATGATAACTGCTGCGGAACGGCTCCGGTAGCCGACGAAGTGACGCTCCTGTTTCCGGCGGACAGCAGTACGACCACCGGCAGGATTTATGTCCCCAACATCTTCGTGCCGGATACGTCGGCAGGCGCCGGGCAGGATCAGTTTTTTCTCGTTTTCGGCAACGACGGCGTTTTGCAGATCGAACTTTTCCGCCTGACGTCCGAAACAGGCGAGGTGCTGCACGAAGAAAGCCATTTTCCGGCCAGCCTTGCCAATGCGGGCTGGACCGGCAAAATGAAGGACGGTTCAATTTATTACGGCAGTTTTAATTACGAAGTAAAGGTCGAATTCACCGACGGACAAAAGAAAACCTATAGCGGCAAGGCCTGCTCTTTCGAATGCGGCGCGGGCGGTTTTCCAGCCCAGAACCTGCCGGAATGTTTTTTCCCCGGTCAAAACGACGGCGAAGGTTCTCCCAAACCTGATTTCCCTTACCGGGAAGAATGTTTTTGAAGTCCTCAAATGCCTGTAAGGTACTTTTTCGGGAATTTTAGATTTTTTTAAGGAACAAAGTCCGCTAAAATTGTTTGGTAAATACCACCTTTGGGCCGAACAATTCATTGTACATCACATCAAGTAGACTATGGCTGAAAAATATGATGCTATCGTCGTCGGCTCAGGAATTGCCGGGGGCTGGGCGGCGAAAGAACTTACTGAAAAAGGCCTGAAGACCATTATGCTCGAACGTGGCAAGGACGTGAAACACGTAACTGACTACGACACAGCGACAAAGAAAACATGGGAATTTCCGCACCGCGGTCGGCTGACCAATGAAATGAAAGCCACGCACCCTGTTCAAAAGCGCGATTATCCTTACAACGAATTCAAACCGGATTGGTGGGTCAACGACCTGGAATGCCCCTATACCGAGGTCAAGCGTTTTGACTGGTATCGCGGTTTCCACGTCGGCGGAAAATCCCTGATGTGGGGCCGCCAAAGTTATCGCTGGAGCGATTTTGACTTCGAAGCCAACGCTCGGGACGGCATCGCCATCGACTGGCCGATTCGCTATGCGGACATTGCACCCTGGTATGATTATGTAGAGACCTTTGCGGGTATCAGCGGCTCCCTGGACGGACTGCCGCAATTGCCCGACGGCAAATTTCTGCCGCCGATGGAAATGAACGTGGTGGAAAAAGATGTGGCAGCCCGTATCAAGGCCAAATACGAGAATCGGCGCATGATCATCGGCCGCGTGGCCAACCTGACCGTGCCTTACAACGGCCGTGCAAGTTGCCAGTTCCGCAACCTTTGCAGTCGCGGCTGCCCGTTCGGCGCGTATTTCAGTACCCAGTCATCTACTTTGCCCGCTGCCGTGGCCACAGGCAACCTCACGCTTCGGCCTTTCTCCATCGTAAACCAGATTCTGTATGATAAAGACAAGAAACGCGCGAAAGGCGTCCTCGTGATCGATGCAGAAACGATGCAAACCATTGAATACGAAGCAAAAATCATCTTTGTCTGCGGTTCTACGCTCGGCTCCACTCAGTTGATGCTCAACTCCATCGAAATGGGCGGCCTGCCCGACGGGCTGGGTAACTCCAGCGGCCAATTGGGACACAACCTGATGGATCACCACTTCCGCTGCGGCGCCAGCGGCATTGTGGAAGGCCATGAAGACAAAATTCCTTACGGCAGGCGCGCCAACGGAATTTATGTGCCGCGCTATCGCAATCTCTTCGGTGACAAACGCGATTACCTGCGCGGTTTCGGCTACCAGGGCGGCGCCAACCGCGAAGGATGGCAGCGCGAAGTAGCCGAATTGAGCATCGGCTCCGATTTGAAAGAAGCGCTTTGCGAACCGGGACAATGGAGCATCGGCATGGGCGGATTCGGCGAAACGCTGCCGTATTTTGAAAACAAGGTAACGCTCGACAAAACGAAAAAAGACAAGTGGGGTCAGTACGTACTTGCCATCGACTGCGAACTCAAGGACAACGAGAACAAGATGCGCAAGGACATGATGGCCGACGCCGCTGAAATGCTCGAAGCTTCCGGCGTGAAAAACGTGGAAACCTTCGACCGTGGTTCATTCCCCGGTATGGCAATCCATGAAATGGGTACCATGCGTATGGGCAACGACCCGAAAAACTCGGTACTCAACCGCTGGAATCAAATGCACGATATCTCGAACGTGTTTGTCACCGACGGGGCGTGCATGACTTCCATCGCATGCGTAAACCCGTCGCTGACGTTTATGGCCTTGACAGCCCGTGCGGCGGATTATGCGGTAAAAGAGTTGAAAAAGGGGAATTTGTAGGCATTGACTATTTGATTCTGCAATTGGCGAAAATACCAGGGAGGGGCATTAAAACCTGGAAGTATGAAAAATTGCACTTTCATCTTGTTTTTTACCCTTTTTACGCTCGTCGCAGCAACACTGGGCAGTTGCACCATAGTTGGTTTGATCACGGGTGCTGCAATTGATGCGAAACAACCAAAAAACGAAAGGACGATTCAGAGCGGGGAAATTGCCGAACTTAAAAAAAACGCTCTTGTAACCGTCTACCGTAAAGACCTTGAACCCTTGACCGGATTTTATCGCGGAACAATTGATGTTAAATCTCCGGGGAAATCGGATACTGCCGCAATGCTTTTGAATAAAAAAGGTGGATCATCCGAGCAATATTACATTCCCCTGGAGCAAATAGATCATATTTATATTCCTGCGAGAAAATCAAATGGCAAACTTGTAGGGCTTGCGGTCGGGGGCGTAGTGGATCTTGCGTTGTGTTTAATCTGGTTAAACGCCTGGAGGTGATTTTGATTCAGTCCCGGTGCCTGAAAAGTGAAAACAGCATAATAACCTGCTCGTGCCGGGTTTCCCCGGAGAGAGAATACCAATCCGGCCATGCCGGAACATTCATTCAACATTAACTCATTTGCGCAATGAATAGAAGAGAACTTCTCCAACGCACATCCATCTTCATCGGAGGCAGCCTGCTGGGCGCCGACGGTCTGCTGGCTAAAAACGTCGATTGGGATGCCCTCGACGACCTGCCCGAGGACTATAAAAACATCGGTCTGTTCAATAAAGCACAGATCAAACTGATGAACGAAGTAGGCGATACCATTATCCCGACAACGTCCACGCCGGGTGCAAAAGCCGCCAAAGTCGGTCAGTTCATGGCCGTTATCGTAAGCGACTGCTACGAACCGGACGAACAAAAACGCTTCATGGAGGGCCTCGCAACGCTTGACGCAGAAGTGAAAAAACGCTACGCGAAAAAATCATTCATGAAACTCACGCCCGGCCAGCGTACCGAATTCCTGACCGCTCTCGACAAAGAGCAGAAGGATTTTCAGAAAAACAAAAAGAAAGACGACCCTTCGCACTATTTCCGGGTCATCAAAGACCTCGTTCTGTGGGGCTACTTTACATCTGAAATCGGCGCTACACAGGCGCTGCGTTTTGTCGAATATCCGGGAAAATACACCACGATCGACTACAAAAAAGGCGATCGCGCGTGGGGAGGGTATTGAGGGTTAAAGAAGGTTAAGAAGGTTGGAAGGTTTCAGGGTTACAAGGTTACAATGCTCTTGCGTTATTTAAATCTTGCAACCTTGAAACCCTGAAACCCTTTCAAATCACCTGAAAACCATGTACATACGGGTCATCGTCGTCAAAGATGATGTGGTTGAACCCGTGTATGATAGCCCAGCCTTCGATGCTTGGCACGATAGCAGGTTTCCCGTCCAAACGGGTTTCTTCCTCGATTCTTCCGGTGAATCGGGAGCCGATGATGCTCTCATGAATGAATGCTTCTCCGGGTTTGAGTTTTCCCTTTGCATACCACTGCGCCATTCGGGCCGACGTGCCGGTCCCGCAAGGCGAGCGGTCGATTGCCTTGTCGCCGTAAAAAACAGCGTTTCGGGCGGTCGAGCCGGCGTTTAGCGTTTTGCCTGTCCACTGCACATGGCTCATTCCCCGGATCGTGGGATTTTCCGGATGCACAAATGTGTGATTTTCATTTACTTTCGACCGGATCTCCCGACTCCAGGCGATGAGCTGACCGGCGTCGAAATGCTCCATCCCGGGGAAATTCTCCTGCGGATCGATGATACCGTAAAAATTGCCGCCGTAGGCGACGTCCAGCGTGATCTTCCCCAGGCCCGGACATTCCACCGCAATGTTTTCGGAATGCAGGTATGATTTGATGTTCCGGATTTTAACGGACTTGACCTTTTTCCCTTCCTGTATATATTCAGCGAGTACGATACCGGCGGGGACTTCGAGACGCAACTTGCCCGGAACTTTCGGAGTCACGAGCCCCTGTTCGATGGCTACTGTCACCGTACCGATGGTGCCGTGACCGCACATGGGCAGGCATCCGCTGGTTTCTATGAACAGAATACTCGTATCGTTTGAGGGGTCGGAAGGGGGGTACAATATACTGCCCGACATCATGTCGTGCCCTCTGGGCTCGTACATCAGTCCGCGACGGATCCAGTCGAATTCACGCAGAAAATGCTGCCGCTTTTCACTCATATTGGCGCCTTCGAGTACCGGGCCACCCCCTGCAACCACGCGGACAGGATTGCCGCAGGTGTGGGCATCTATGCAGAAAAATGATTTGACAGCCATTTATGGTAGTGATGAGCTATGAATGACAAGCAATGAGGCCTTGTTTGCAAACCGGTTTTTCTGACAAAACGACATCGCTTGCTTGCCGCCATGCCTCAGGGAAACCAGCATACGTATCGATGGGCAACCCGCTTTCACGGTAGTTCCGGCGGACAAAAATGGCGAAACCGGCACACTTAAATCACAAGCGTCGGCAGTTCCGGCCGTGTCCGCAGGCCCTGTTCGATAATTTGAATGATGCGTTCGCGTTCTTCTCCGGCCAGCGGTAGCCGGGGCGCGCGCACGTATTCGGTACCTATGCCAGCCAGGCGTTCCGCCAGTTTGATGTACTGCACGAGTTTGGGATGAATGTCCAGTTCAAGCAGGGGCAGAAACCAGCGATAGATCGCCAGCGCCTCCTCTATCCAGTCTGCTTTCACGAGGTTGTAAACGGCCACGGTTTCGGCCGGGAAAGCGCATACGAGACCTGCTACCCAGCCGTCGGCGCCCATGAGCAGTTCTTCCATCGCCAGGGTATCTACGCCGCACAGGATTTTCAGGCGATCGCCGAATGCATTTCTCATGCGGGTCACATTGGAAACGTCACGTGTGGATTCCTTTACTGCCTGTATATGCGGGTGCCGGATGAGTTCTTCGAACATCGGCAGAGTCACCTCGGTTTTGTAGTCTACCGGGTTGTTGTAAATCATGATCGGGAGCGG
>JAKOXM010000218.1 GCA_029781095.1 Bacteroidota bacterium | reverse complement strand
AGCGCGAGCGCTTTCAACTGGTTGTACACAGGCTCCTCCGAAAGCAGATTTCCTGTCTGCGCCAGATGTGCAGCTTCTATGACCGCTATCCGGAAAAAAACTTTTCCGGAGGCCTCGCTTCCTCCAAACGATCTGATCTCGCGTGCCAGCGACGGACGAAAGGATGCAAAAATCGCCTCCAGCACGGCCTTGTCGCCGGTGCGTAAGCCGTTGATTAATTGCTCATTGGAAAAATGTTCGATCGTGTGATCCACCATGCGGTCGGTATAGAGAATGCGTATTGCCTGAATAAAGGGCTTGTATGGGCAAATGTACGGGAGAATGCCTGTAAACAGGGGATTCCATGGGGCTATTCATAAAAAAAGAGCCAGGACATTGCTGCCCCGGCTCCATGAAAACACCTAAAACCCTATTAACTAACCTTATGAAAACAACTCTTTTTGAAATCGGTTTAACCGATCTGGATGGTTTTTACAATTGGCTTGGCTTCTTCTTTTTTGGCAAGCGTCACGTTCAAAATACCTTTTTCGTAAACAGCGGAAATTGCATCCTGGTTCACCGTTTTCGGCAATTTGAAAGAGCGTTTGAATGAAGTCACCGAGAATTCGCGGCGGGTATACCGTTCTTTGGTTTCTTCTTCTTTGGCTTCGTGTTTCGCGCTGATCGTCAGAAAATCATTTTCAATGCTGACCGTGAAATCCTGTTTGTCGAAACCCGGGGCAGCCACTTCCAGTTTCAATTCGTTTTCCGATTCCGTTACGTTCACGGCGGCCTGGGTCAGTGCGACATCGCTGCCGACAAAGTTGCCAACCGGGCGATTGAAAAATTCATCGAGAAAACCGTTGAAAAGGGGTTTGGTTGATGGGATCGAGTGGAATTTAACGATGTTCGTCATTTTTTAACAATTTTTATGGTTAAAGACTGTTTGAAAAAGTTGGTTGCGGAGTGTTGAATTTCTCCGACGATACCCCTTTTTCAATCCGCGTGCCACCCGCTGAAACCCGATTTTTTGACAGAAAAACTCACACGCAATATGCCATTTTGTCGCTATCTTGCAGCGCGTATATGTCAAAATGGCATTGGCACTTGTCAATTATGCAATTAACCCTTTTCATATTCCCATTCAGGAACGGACGGCTCTTTAATTATCGGCTGAAACCGCCGGAATCAATCTGTGCCGCAGATTCGCTGCGACTGTTGCTGGTGTCTGTACTCGTTGCCATATTGCCTGCCCCGGGCGACGCCCAAAAAGGCTCCGATACCCTCCAATTGCTGCTTGATCTGCCTGTAAAGGCTTCCTGTGCCCTGACGGATAACCTTTCCAACGTTTATTTGATCACGCCGGACAACGCAATAGAAAAATATGGCCCCGACGGCCGCCTGCTTGCGCGCTATTCGAACAACCGGCTTGGCCGGGCGACCATGCTCGATGTGTCAAATCCGCTTAAAGTGCTGGTCTGGTATCCGGATTTTCGCACGGCCGTATTTCTGGACAGGAGTCTCACCCTTTTGGGCGAACTGAACCTGATCAGCGCCGGCTACCCGGAAGTGCGCACCATAGGCGCCTCGCAGGACGGCAACCTCTGGCTGTATGACGAAGTGAATTTTCGACTGGTAAAGATCACGACAGACGGGGAACAGCGCTTCGAGAGTCAGTCGATGAACCAACTCGAGCCGACGCTCCGTTCCGTCTCCTGTTTGCACGAGTACAACGACCGGGTATATTTGGCCGATTCCATACAGGGCTTGTTCATATTTGATGTTTTTGCCCAGTTTGACCGCTTTTGGCCGCCCATGCATCCCGTAAAGGAGTTTC
>JAKOXM010000193.1 GCA_029781095.1 Bacteroidota bacterium | reverse complement strand
CCGGAAATCAAGCCGGGCGCCCGCGCTGACCTTACGCTGTTCGATCCGGAGGCAGAATGGGTACTCGAAGAAAAGGATATTCGTTCGAAATCACACAACACGCCTTTTCTCGGTCAGCAATTTACAGGTAAAGTCCTCGGCATCGTCCACAACGGACAGTTTGTTAAACTATAAATCATCCCTGATTTTCGACCCACGATTAAAATCGCGTATTAAAAAATTAGGGGTGACTCATGTTTAGCGTACATGCCGGCCTTTCCAGTGGTATTTTTTCCAAGACAAACTCGCAGTGCCCACAAGCGGGATGTACAGGGTGTGCAAAAAAAACGAGTACACAAATGAAGACAGCAAGTCTTCCCTTTTAAAAAAACGGCACATTTCCCGTAGAAAAAGATAGTCGAATCCGGCCTTCACGCCCAGTTGCAACAGCAAGACGGGCAGTAATAAGCTACCAGTTTGGATGCCGACAATAGTATCCTGGTTGTTTTCCAGGAGGAAACAAGCGGCGAGCAAAAGGCTGTTTATCAGGATGCTCCAGCAAAACAGGAACACTGCCAGCAGCACCAGCCGGACAGGCCATTCCGGGAAAGCAGCATTTTTGGTGCCCCAGCGCAGGCGTTGCTGAAAAAACGAGCGGACATCCGGTTTGGCCTCCGTCAGCACGGTCGCCGCGGCATTTTTCAGAAAAAAAACACCGGCCGGATATCGCCGGACTATTTTCCGGATCAGGAACATATCGTCGCCCGAAGCCAGATGTTCGCTGCCTTCATAGCCGCCGACTTCCCTGAAAACCGTTTTTCGGAATGCGAGGTTGGCGCCGTTGCCCATATGCTGAAACCCTGTGTGCAGGCCGGCCGCTGTAATGCCCATAAGTCCCAGAAAATCAAGCGACTGAAAGCGTTGAAACAGGTTTTTTTCGCGATGAAACGCGACGGGTGAAGCGAGCAAGACCAGTTCTTCGCCCTCCTTCGAACCGGTCTGAAATCGCGATGCCACCCACTTCAGCCAGTCTGCAGGTGCTTCACAATCCGCATCCGTTGTAACGATCAATATGCCCCGGGCATTGGCAATCCCGGTTTCGAGGGCTTTTTTCTTGTTGGCCCCGGTGCCTGCGGCAGGAGGCAACAGATCGGAAAGGCGGATTAAACGGATAGCCGGGCCGCCTGTCGTCCGCAGCATCCGCAGGACTGTTTCTGCTGTCGCATCATCCGAGAAATCGTCGACCACGATTATTTCCAGCAACCCGGGCGGGTACGACCCCAGCACGATGGACCGGAGGCAGGCTTCTATGTTTGACGCCTCGTTTCGCGCCGCGATGATTACGCTGACGGATATTTGGGGTCCGAACCCCTCCGGTATTTGCCATTCGGGCAGCGCTTTCCAGCCCCGCAGATACATAATCATGATCGCTGCGTAGACGCCTGCTAAAAAAACCGATGCGATTAATAGAACCATTTGCCCGAAAAATGGAAACAAAGTTTCTTTAAGCCGGGGTTTTTGACACAAAATATTTTTTTTGATTCAGCATTATTACATTTGTCCTTTATAAAATACCCCCTTTTCAATATGACTGAGCCGCAACATCTTATTTCCATCAAAGCAGCGCTACAGGAAAAAAGAGCGCCCCTTTACCGTACCATCATCCGCTGGACCTGGCGCTTGTTGATTGGCGGATTGGCGGCTATCCTTATCCTGTTTCTATCCATCAATTTCACTGCTATCCCGTCATTTCGGGAATTGGAAGACCCCAGTTCGGCACTTGCGAGCGAGGTATTGGCTAACAACAACGAAGTGCTCGGTCGTTATTTTACCGAAAACCGCGTGCCCGTCGCCTATGAAGACCTGAACCCCTATCTTGTAAATGCCCTGATATCTACGGAAGACGAGCGTTTCCGGGAGCACTGCGGCATCGACGCCAGGGCCGTGGGCCGGGTGGCATTTCGCACGATTCTGCTGCGCGACCAGAGCGCAGGCGGTGGTTCCACGCTCACCCAGCAGCTGGCCAAAATGCTTTATTCCGACCGGAATTTTCAGGGAATGAATAAAATAGAGAAACTTTTTGCATTGATTTACAGAAAGTTGCGCGAGTGGATCACGGCTGTAAAACTGGAACGGAGTTACACCAAGGAGGAGATACTTGCGATGTACCTCAACCAGTTCAACTTTATCAACAACGCCTACGGCGTGCACGCGGCGGCAGAAGTATATTTTGGAAAAGACCAGTCGCAATTGAGGATCGAAGAAGCCGCCATGCTGATCGGCATGCTGCAAAATCCCTCCTATTTCAACCCTGTGCGATTCCCCGAGCGGGCTATGCGGCGGCGCTGGATCGTGTTGTACCAGATGCGTAACAACAAGGCGATCACTGAAGCGCAGTTTAACGAACTGAAGGTCAAACCGCTCGACATGAGCCACTTCAAGCGCGTAAACTTTACCGACGACACCGCGCCCTATCTGTGCTCGGAATTAAAAAAAGATATTTCAAAAATCCTGGACGCGCCCGAATGCCGCCGTTCCGATGGTTCCAAATACAATATTTACAAGGACGGGCTAAGGATATACACCACCATTGATCCTGTTTACCAGCAGCATGCGGAGGAAGCGATGCAGGAACACATGAAAAAACTGCAAGGCCGCTTTTTCCAGGTGTGGCGTGGTCGCGACCCCTGGACGTACCGGACAAGAACCACCGGCGCGGAAGAAATAGAGAATCGAAAGGAATCCCTCATGTCGCTCATCCGCGACGGCGACCGCTACCAGGCCATACGTCCAAAGTACATGGATGCCGTCAGTGACCGGGTGCAAAAGCGCTATGATTTCGAACTGCGCGACGTAGATATCGAACGCATGCTCGATGAAGAACGGAAACCCGGTACATTCGGGAAAATGATCGCCGATGGAATCGCCACAGCCGACCAGGTTTCCGCCTACCGCAGCATTTTGAACGGCGTGGAATGGGAGGAGGTCAAAAACCAGTACCGAAGCCTGCAGGTCGCTATCAAAAAGGTGTATGAAACCAAGACACGGATGAAGGTATTTACCTGGAACAACCCGCGTTTTGAAATGGACACCATTATGTCGCCTATTGACAGCCTTCGGTATCACCGGATGTTTCTGCAAACCGGCATGATGGCGGTAGACCCCACCACCAGCGAAATAAAAGCCTGGGTCGGGGGTATCAATTTCAAATATTTTCAGTTTGATCACATCCGGACGGACCGGCAGGTAGGTTCTACTTTCAAGCCGTTCGTATATGCCACGGCTATTTCGCAGCAAAGCATCAGCCCCTGTTTCCAGGTGTACGATCAGGCGGTGACCATTCCGGCGCGTTACCAGAATTTTACAAATATCACCGACTGGACGCCCAAGGATGCCTCCGGAAACTATACGGGTCTGCGAATGACCCTCAAGGAAGCCCTGAAGAACTCCGTCAATTCCATCAGTACGTACCTGATGAAGCAGATGGGCGATACCGAACCTGTACGCGGTCTGTGCAATAACATGGGCATCGACTCTTCCGCCAGACGCCCCAATGGTCAGTACCGTATCCCGAAACAGCCTTCCATCTGCCTGGGCGCAGCAGACCTGACCGTGTTTGAAATGACAGGCGCCTACGCCACGTTTGCCAACAACGGCATGTACGGCCTTCCTTTCGTCATCAAGCGGATAGAAGACAAAAACGGGCGCACCATCTATCGCTCGCTGCCGGAAGAGCACGTCGCCCTGCCGCCGAACGCCAATTACGTGATGCTGGATATGCTGAAATACAACGTCGCGGGTGTGCCGGGCATCAACACACTCAAAAGCGAAGTCGGCGGCAAAACCGGCACCACAAACGATCAGTCCGACGGCTGGTTTATGGGCGTCACACCGCGCCTTGTGGTGGGCACCTGGGTGGGCGGCGAAGATCGCTGGATACGCTTCTTTACCCTTGCCGACGGCCAGGGTTCAAAGATGGCGCGCCCGATTTTTGCCGGCTTCATCAGCCGCCTGGAGAAAGACCCCAAATCGGGCTACGACTTCAACGCGCATTTCATGCGCCCGCCCGGCGATCTCGGCATCGAGATCAACTGCGCCAACTACGCGCAGGGAGACGCCGCGCCCACGCAGGATGAGGAGGACTTTTTCCCGGACATCTACAATGACCAGTTAAACGAAGACGGCACCATACCCGGCAAAGCGAAAAAGCCGGACGATACGTTCGGGGATCAGTTGGAAGGAGGCAATTGATGCAGGGCGGACCTCCGGATGCTTATGCGAGTCGCGTTTCAACGGATTTGGAAATCCGTTGTACATGATGTATTTTCATCGGTCCAAATCGTAATAGCATGAATAACGACACCGTCACCTCTCCTTTTATCAACACCTCCGGAACCGCTGAAAACACTTTTGACGCCATCGTGATCGGCAGCGGCATCAGCGGCGGTTGGTCGGCCAAGGAACTCTGTGAAAAAGGTCTCAAAACGCTGGTGCTGGAACGCGGCAGGAATGTCGAGCACGTCAAAGACTACCCGACGGCCACGATGAAAACCTGGGAATTTCCGCACCGGCAGGCAAACACACGCCAGACTGTCCGGGACAATCCCTTTATCAGTCAGGCCGCCGGATACGGGGAGGATACCGAGCATTTTTTTATCAAGGACAAGGACCATCCGTACGTCCAGGAGAAAGATTTTTTGTGGGTCCGGGGCTACCAGGTCGGCGGCAAATCGCTGATATGGGGACGCGCCTGTCCGCGCTGGAGCCCTTATGAATTTACCGCTCCTGCCCGGCTGGGTTACGGCATGGAATGGCCTATCCGCTACGAAGACGTGGCGCCCTGGTATTCGCACGTGGAAAAGTTTATCGGCGTATGCGGCAACAAGGACGGCATCGAATCCATGCCCGACGGCGAGTTTTTGCCGCCTTTTGTGTTCAACAGCGTGGAACTGTCCATGAAGTCGAAAATAAACGCCCGATACGGCAACCGCTACATGGTGCAGGGGCGCTGGGCGCACGTGACGGAGCCCAACGAAATACACCTGCAACAAGGCCGCGGGAAATGCCAGGCCCGCAACAAATGCATGCGCGGATGCCCGTTCGGCGCCTATTTCAGCAGTAATTCAAGTACGCTGCCCTGGGCCGCCAAAACCGGCAACCTGACCGTCAGGCCTTTTTCTGTGGTGCATTCCATTATTTACGACGAACAAAAAGGCAAGGCAGTTGGCGTGCGTATTATCGACACAAACACCAAAGAGTCAATTGATTACTTTGCCAAAGTCATATTCGTCAACGCCTCCGCTCTGAACAGCACGCTCATCCTGCTGAACTCGAAGAGCAGCCGTTTTCCCAACGGCCTCGGCAACGACAGCGGCGTGCTGGGCCATTACGTGGGTTTTCACAATTACCGCGGCACCATCGACGGTGACATTGAGGGTTTTCAGGATAAATATTACTACGGCAACAACCCTTCGGAGTGCATGATGCCCAATTTCAGGAACCTGAAAAAGCAGGACACCGACTTTGTGGGCGGTTATATGGCCTTTATGGGCGCCTGGCGCAGTAAAAGCGAGGCCGAAGATTGCCCCGAACAGATCGGCGCAGCCTACAAGGAGGCGCTCACCGAAGCGGGACAATGGCATACCTACATCTACATGCAGGGAGAAACCATTCTGAAAGAATCCAACCGCGTGTACCTGAGCGACACCGAAAAAGACCAGTGGGGCATTCCGCTGCTGGTGACCTCGGTGGCCTACGACGACAATGACGAGAAAATGAAACAGGATTTCCTTGTGCAGGGCGCGGAACTGCTCGAAGCGGGCGGCGCCAAAAACGTCAACGGCTACGACCGCAACTGGCCGCCGGGGCTCGACATCCACGAAATGGGCGGCTGCCGCATGGGCGCCGATCCCAAACAATCGATGCTCAACCGCTGGAATCAGATGCACGCCTGCAAGAACGTTTTCGTCACCGACGGCGCCTGCATGACCAGCACCGGTGTGCAAAGTCCTTCGATCTTCTACATGGCGCTTACGGCAAGGGCAGTTGATTATGCGGTAGGGGAGTTGAAGAAGGGTAATTTATGAGCAAAAAAACGGCCGGGTTTGGTTTCTGCGGGTTTTGTGTAATCCGTAGACGATCTTGTATAAAATGACCCGCTCCACCTCGGGGCTCATTGCAGGTATGGCCAAATCAGGGGCAATTCAATTTGCTGAAACAGCAGAAGATACTATTCATCCACAGGCGTAGTGCAACCACTTATAACAATAAAATTATAGTTGTAAGTGGCTGTAATACATGTTTATCGGAAATTTATTATAAAAAAAATGGAACACAAGGCGAAATCAATCCGACCATTCATCGGAGCAAAAGACTTTGAGCTGTCAAGGAATTTTTACCGGGATTTGGGTTTTGAAGAAAGTATTCTGACCCACAACATGTCTTATTTCAAAACGGATGGTATGGGATTCTATTTACAGGATGCTTACGTCCGGGACTGGATCGATAATTCAATGATTTTTTTGGAAGTTGATGATGTTGAGCGGTATTGGGGCGAACTTTTGACTTCAGGCCTGGACACTAAATATGAAGGTGTCAGGCTGACCCCGATTCGGGTATATGATTGGGGAAAAGAGTGTTTTTTGCACGACCCATCCGGAATACTCTGGCACATCGGCGAATTTTTTAATTGAAAAACACAGGTTGCGGCCTTTGCCGCCCATGATCATGGCATCAAGCAAAACGGTGGTCCCGCAGGTCGCGTGACGAGCATTTGCATTTAAAATAATTAAAACAAATTATTTTAAATATCATTTTTATTGTTACTTTTGCTTTAAATTGTTTTGCCTCGCCTTTGCTGCATACAGGCGACGTCATCGGCGGTTACCTGAAAATCGCGACGAGGTCTGATCTATATATGCACCTGGCCCAAACCGAAACAAATACCAAAAATATAGCGGTTATGACAAAAGAAATCTGGATCAACCTGCCCGTAAAGGACCTGGACAAATCCAAAGCATTTTTCACCGAGCTCGGATTCACCTTTAATCCCGGGCCCGGCAACACCGATCACTCGGCCAGTATGCTTGTCGGCAGCAAAAATGTCGTGGTGATGCTGTTTACGGAATCCATGTTCAAAGGCTTTATAGCCCATGAAATAGCGGATACCGGAAAAGGCACGGAAGTGCTTTTTTCCATCGACGCGGAGAGCCGGGAAGAGGTGGATGCACTGGCGGAAAAGGTGACAAAAGCAGGTGGCTCAATCTTTGGCAAACCGCAGGAAATCCAGGGCTGGATGTATGGCTGCGGTTTTTCTGACCTCGACGGCCACCGCTGGAATGTATTGCACATGGATGCGGGCAAGATGCAGATGTGACAAGGCCTCCCGTGTGAAGCCATGTTGGTTTTATCGTGGCCGTAAATTGAACGTACTTCGGTCTTGGGTGTATACCAGCGGAGCACGCTACCTGGCATTTTTCACGCAAAGACGCAAAACATGAAATTCCAATGCTTTGCGTCTTTGCGTGAAATAAAAATGTTGTTCGGTAGTATGGGAACAGACCGCTTTGCCCAAAATACAATGTATGAACAACCGACTTTTTACCCTTGCGGCTATCCTTTTTATAACTTTTCGTCCATGCGATACAGCGGCACAACAAACGATGCTATCTGCATCACAGGTCAGAGAAGACGTTGCATTTCTTCGGGCCGGACTGGAAAAATGGCATCCCAATCTGTATTTGTATTCGGGCAAGACGGAAGTAGATACATTCTTCGACCGGTTGTATCGGACCCTGCCGGAAACCATGACGGAAAGGGAGGCGTATGGCCTCATTGCGACTGCCGGCTCCGTTATCCGGGACGGGCACACCTTGTTTTTCCCAAGCGAAGCGAGCACCGGCTACCACAATATGCACGATGGTTTTTTCCCTTTCAAAACCTGGTGGAACGGGAAGTCCCTGTATGTGGCTTTGAATTACAGCAAGACCCAGGTGATACCGGACGGCGCTGAAATCATCAGTATCAATGGCGTTGCCGCTGCCGGAATTATGGATTTCTGTCTGAAAGGCATGATGCACGACGGGGAAAACCGGAGCTATCCGGTCTGGGTGCTAAACAACTGGTTCATGGAGTATTACAGTTATTTTTACGGGCACCCGGATTCGTTCGCGATCACATACCTCTTGCCGGACGGGACAATAGATTCAAAAACGGTGAAAGCCCTGACCAAGCAGGAGATTTTTGCCAATCGCGAAAAAAACTATCCCCACATCAAATTCGGGAGAAAAGAAAAAGACGGCCTTCTGCTGGAAATCAATAAGGAACTTAAAACGTCTATTCTGACCATCAAGGATTTCCACAACGATATTTTAAAAAAGGAATACAAGCAAAATTTTAAAAAGACAATCAACAGGTATTTTAACCTGATTGGAAAAAGCGGGTCGGAATACCTGATTCTGGATATCCGGGACAATCAGGGCGGCGCCGTCAGGTATGGGAAAATATTGCTTTCTCACCTCATGAACACCCCCTTCCGGTTAGTGGAAGCCTATTATAAAGTAAACCGGTCTGCCGCAGCCGACCCAGGCAAAAGAATTAAAAAATGCAATGGCCCTGCAACGCGCACTTTCAGGCCACGGTCTGATGCATTCAGGGGAAAACTCTACATCCTGGTCAACGGTGGCAGTTTTTCCAATTCCGGCATCGTGGCTTCGGCCCTCGAACACTACGGCAGAGGCGTTTTTATCGGGGAAGAAACGGGCGGGAACAAACACGTGCTCTGTGGTTCGGTCAAATACATAAAATTGCCCAATACCGGCATCAATGTGGAAATCCCCACGCTTCGCTTTGTGATCAGAGACCAGCAAAAAAATATGGGGCACGGTCTGATACCTGAGCACCTCGTACGACCGGATATTGAAGATATTATCCAGAACAAGGATGTTGTGAAAGAATATGCCCTTGGATTGATCCGGGCGGATAAAGGAAGATGAAGGCTGTGATTGGCCGCCGCTTTGTTGTGATAATTTGAATCGTATGTGCAAGCACCTCTTATTCTTCAAACAATATTCCAACGCACAATTCCCCGTTTTTAGTTGTATAAATTAATTTCTGTTAAAACAGTAAATAGCGGAATTAAATATCCGGTAACAGCCAAAGTAAAAATTTTAACGTGCAGGTATTGTGTAATAAACAAATGATTTTATTATGTTTGCAACATAAGTACCGGTACTTGCATGCTTTCACCCTAATCTGTTCACCGCTTCAACCCAGATTACCTGCTTACCGATGAAATATACCCTTTCCGGCGCATCCACTGCCGCCCCTTTCCATGTTTTTATTGTTCGGTTTTTTTCCCTTTCACCTATCGGGCAAAAAGCCTTTCTGCTGATCTGATTCCCGACAGCCAGGCAATTTTTTAAGCGATTTTCGCGCGACAAATTTATTCAGATAATAATCGGACCGGGCAGCACCCGCCGATACGGTAATCCTGTGCCTGCACAACAGCAACCTTCAAACTTGTAACCCGCAACCCATCATCCTCGCATCATGACCTTCCTCGAACACCTCGACCTGCTCCGGCGGATGGACGGCCTCATCCAACACAAGGCCACCGGACGTTACGATACCTTTGCCAGGCGCATCGGCATTTCGGTCGCCTCCCTTTTTCGCCGCCTCGACGAACTGAAAATGCTTGGAGCGGAGATCGAATATTGCAATCGACGGCAGTCCTACTATTACCGCAATACCTTTTCGTTTTGGCAGTGAATTCGTTCATCCGGCACGCTCCGAATGCGCACCGAAATGGCTCAGGTTTATACTCGCCATGCATCCGGGGCTGCTTTTCGCTGAGGGGCTGCCGCCTAGAAAGCCTGGCGGAAATGGTGCCTGCGCCTGCCGGACCTGTCCGGCGCAATAAAATCCGGCAAAAGAAAAACCCCTGGCTTGCAGCGGAACTGCAAACCAGGGGTAAATAAAAGTTTGCAGTTATCGCTAGCCGTTGGCTGACTTTTGATAAGGCATGTAATAGTTTTTGTAGAACTGCTCCCTTGCGTCCTGGTAGGATTTTACGCCTCCGATCAGATAAAGAAAGTAGATATAATACCAGGCAAAATCTATCTGATATTTCAGAAAACCCGCACGGGCGCTACGCGGGAACAGGTGGTGGTTATTATGCCATTCACCCGCAACGATGCCGGGCCAATACTGATTTATCGACCTGTTCTTCCGGTCAAAATCAATCCCGTCTTTTCGCAGATCCTTTCCCTTGCCATGACCTTCGTAATTAAAGGTGCGCACGCCGAAAGCCCATATCAGCGCGGCTGCAAAAAGCGTACAGGCCAGTGCGAATCCCCCGATCAGGAAAAATGCGGCAAACCAGAATGACCAGTTTAAAATCCAGGCGATTGTGGTATTAAGGGGATGTGCAACCGAACCCCACTTTTGGTATTGTGCATAGGTATTGCACTTTATTCCGGTGTGTTGCAGCAGCCCGACCACACCGGCGTAGTCTTTTTCAGAAAGGTCCAAAGCAACCGGCTGGTGATTCACATCTGCAAGAAAGCAGTATAGCCAGCCGCCCTGGGCATTGTAGGGGTCACCCGGTTCGTCCGACTTTGTATGATGCACGTGGTGCGAAATCACATAAATTTCTTCCGGCACCATCTTGATGACGAGGTTTTTGGTGACAAACTGCCAAAACCTGTTTCGAAACACATACGCCTGATGGGTGCTATATCGGTGATACCAGATGGTGCCGTGGGTGCCCATCAGCACCATGCTGTATACAAAACCGACTAAAAGCAGAGGCCAGCTAAAGAACTTGAATATGAATAAATAAAGAAAAGGGATCAGGAGCAACAACCAGAGCCACGAAAGCATGGCCAGCCAGTTTTTTCTTGATTTGAATATATTGATCCGGGACAAAAATTCTGAAAATAATTGTCCGGGAGTAGGTTTTACCAATTCACCCTTTTCATCCATCCATCCGTAAGAGGGGGGTCTCAGTATTACATCAATAAACGCCATTGAACAGTTTTAAAAAAATTAAATTAGTTTGAGAAAAAAATACTCCAATGTGGCTCATGTGCATGAACCAGTCCATCTGCTGTTGTTGGCGTTTTTTTTCGAAATCAGGTTTTGCCGGTTTTGCGTGATCGCTTTAGATGCCGGCCAACGTGAATAGGAAAGCAAATGTACAAAAAATGGCACATGTCAGCCTTTTTGTCTTTCTCCTGCGCAATTGGCGCCCCGTCATCGCTCATTGCGATGCTCTGAATCGCGGAACTGCGTGCCCTGCAACCTTCGTTGATTTGTTGTTGGAACGCGCGCTCCACTATTTGCAAAAAAGGAATTTACCGGTCGTCTCAATCAGACTCTTCCAGTTCTTTCAGGTATGTTTTGAGCTCTTCAACGTGCTTCCGGTAACTGATTCTTATAGAAATCCACACAAAAAGGGTAACGAAGGCCGACAAAGCGAAAACCCAAACCACGATTTCCTGCCATGATGTGTCGGCGCCCACTTTGAAAAAAGCAATGCCGGGCCGGCAATTTTGAAACCAGACTGCCGATAGCAAAAATGCCGGGATGAGGGCAGTGCTGCCCCAGAAATAAAGCCGCAAAGCCTGGTCCCAATAAGCGATGGTTTGTTGAAGCGATGATACCAGCCGGGCATCGGTCGCGATGCCCATGTTCAGGTGGCGAAACCCCATGTAATAGAAAAAGCCGAGCGGGATTACAGTCAGCAACGCCATTTGTAATGCGGCGAGGTAGGCTTCCCCGTTGCCTGGAGTGAGCACGGGGACAATTTTCATCCAAAGAATCATGAACAGGATACCCAAGCCGGATTCCAGCAAGAGCGTCCGACGCATTCTGGAAAATACATTCCGGGAGCGATGCCTGATCAGCGGGATCAATTCTTCCCTGCTTTGTTTCTTTTCATCGCGTATTGAGGCGTTCCAAAGGGATTTTAATTCGTCCATTTCGTCGTTTTTCATAGTGTAATTTGCCGTTGGATAAGGGTGCGCAATTTTTCGCGAATGCGATGGGTTTTTACCCGCAAGTGATTGGTATTCAATCCGGTAATCTGGGACATTTCTTCATAGGAATAATCTTCCAGCATCAGAAGGGCAAACGATTTTTCTACTTTCGACAGGCTGTCGAGCGCTTTGTACAATCTAAATATTTCGTCCGAAGTCTCCGTTTCCGGTGCAGGCAATTGATGCTGGCTTTCGCTTATCGGAACCGTGGGCGCACGGCGGCGACGCAGACCGGAAATCGCTACATTTAAAGCGATACGGCACATCCAGGTGCTCAATTTGCTTTCGTGCCGGAAGCCGGGCCACGCCCGCCACAGCTGCATCGTTATATCCTGGAACAGATCGTGTCGCTCATCCGCCGTGCGGGCATACATACGACATACTTTGTGTACGATGTCCTGGTTGGCTTCCAGCAAAGCGACGAATCCGGATTCGCCGGGCGTTATGTTTTTATCGGCCACGTCCTGGTGTTGTTTGGCTGATTAGTCGCACGGAAAGATGCAGCGTTACAATCGGGAAGGAGAAATTTTTTCGAAATAAGTACCCAGACATATTTGAAGATTTATAACCTGACCGTTTAAACTGTCTTTTTAGCACTACCCGAAAGAAACTCATGATGGTTTTCTACTTTTGGGCGAACATAAAAACGCTCATGATGAAATTTGCTACAAAAGCCACGTTTCTGCTTCTCTTCCTTTATACCGCTCTTCCCGCCCAGCAACTTGTATCCACAACCCTGCTCGGCTCCAGGACCAAAGCCCAGTTGACGACCCAGTTCAGCCTGCCCATTATTCAATACGGCGCCAAATTTTACCGCATTACCTATACAACCACCAACGTTCAGGGCCTGACCGATACGGTATCGGGGTTGGTCGCCATTCCGGACAATCCGGCTAATGTGTATCCCCGGCTGGTATACCAGCACGGCACGGCCGGCACCAAACTCGGGGTGCCGTCGTTCAACGCCGCCCAGGGCGGCGAAGGCAGTATCGGGCTCCTGTTCGCGGGACTTGGCTATGTATCGCTTTTGCCCGATTATCTGGGTCTGGGCGTGTCCAAGGGCTTCCATCCGTATGTACACGCTGCCAGCGAGGCTTCGGTCGCGGTCGATATGTTGCGCGTTCTGCCCGATTTTAATGCCCAATATGACGTGCATACCAATGAGCAATTGTTCATCACGGGATATTCGCAGGGAGGACATGCCGCCATGGCCCTGCACCGGGAGATCGAAACCGATCTTGCCGACGAATTTACGGTTACCGCCGCTGCGCCCATGTCCGGGCCGTACAGCATCGGAGAGGTCATGCGCAGCCTGATCCTGTCCGACAGCGTTTATTATTACCCGGCTTATCTGCCCAATACGATTCTTTCGTTTCAGACGGTATACGGCAACCTGTTCAGTCAGTTGTCGGATGTATTCAAAGACCCTTATGCTTCCGTCATCGGCCAGTTTTACTCGGGCGCCATTTCGCTGGACGATTTGAACAGCCAACTGATCGCATTGCTGACCGCCAATGAAGGCGACTCACGGCCCCTGCGCATGCTTCAACCGGCTATCGTGCAGGCAGTTACGACCAATCCCGACCATCCTTTTAATATTGCCTTGAAAGACAACAACGTATACGCCTGGGCTCCCGTCGCTCCTACACGTATTTACTATTGCATGGCCGACGACCAGGTGCCCTATCTGAACAGCCTGCTCGCCCGCGACACCATGCTGGCCCGCGGCGCTAACTACGTCGTTGCAACAGATGTGAATCCGACGGCCGACCACGGTGGATGTGTGGTGCCTGCGCTGACCAACACGGTGTTCTTTTTCGCCGGGTACCAGCAAATAGGTCTGTTTACGTCAACTACCGCTCAGCGTATCCTGGATCTGCATATTCAGCCCAACCCGGCAAACGATGCGGTTGTTTTGCGCGATCTGCCCGATACTGGCCGTATGCAGGTAACCGACCTGAGCGGCCGGACGCGTATTGCCCTGATGCTTTCCGGTGGCGACCGGCAACTTGACGTATCCACGCTGGAAAACGGTCTTTATCTGGTGCAATACCAGACTGACGGGACGATCTGGCAGGGTAAACTGGTTGTGCAGCATTGATCGCATTCACAACAGAAACCGGTACGTAAACTTCAATAAAAAGATGTTTTGCGGCTGCTGTCCGAAAGCATTGTCGAAAAGGCTGCGTACCAGCGGCGTTCCGATATCGGTATTGGCGTTCGGGACGTTGCCCTGCGACCAGACCAGGTAAACTTCCGAGCCGGGTATGTATTCCCATCGCACCACGAGGTTCGAGCGATACTGGATAAAATTGAAATCCGGTTTGCTGAAGGTATAATCCGTTGTGCCGTCGCGATTTTCATCCACCCTGAACACCGCACCGTCCGATCCGACTTCCTGTGCGTCGTAGCGGTGAAATCGGGCGTCGAAATCCCGGTTTAAGGGATCGGCCACGTAGCCGAAATTCTGGTACTTCGCCCTGAAAATAAAGGGCTGGGCGTAATACTGGATCGTCAGGTCGGGGGTGATATTGTAATTCAGGCGTGCTGTGAGCGAAAAACTGCGCTGTTCCACCTCGCTGACAACGATACGTTGCTGATTGCCGAATTCAACCGCATCGACATACTGATCCTGTTTTCGCCAGGTGTGGTTGTATTCCGGGAACAGGCTGAAACGCAGGGCGTCGAACGGCTGGTAGTTTACGCCGAAATAAATATCCGACGACCTTTCCGTATTGCCCGCTCCCTGTTCGAAATATGTATTGACGGAAAAGGAAACCTTTTTTCGGTCGTCCGTTTCCACGTAGGCCCAGTTGGTCACATTGGAAGGCCGGCGCAGCGACGAACCTCCTCTCAGGGCGTTGTTCGATATAACGAGCGGGTTCCAGTTCATGCCCGTCCCGATGCGCCAGTTGTTTTTAAACCAGCCGTGCGTATTGGTATTGAAGCCGGTATACAATAGTTTTCCGCTGAAATCCCAGCGCAGCCAGTGGTTGTAGTTAATGCGCCAGTTTCGGAAGATGGAAAAGGGCTTCTGGATCTGGTAACCGGCCCAGGTAAAATGGTTGATCTCGTCGGCGGATAGCAGGAAGCCAATGTCGTTGAGTTCAAGTTCGGGTGATCGCCAGGTAAGGCCCGATTCGAATTTGAAAATCCCGCCCTTGCTGCTGGGTGTGCCGCCGATCTTGCCGATTCGCACGGTGCCTCCCGTTCCGGTGAGCGATGTACGGGTACCGTCGACGCCAAGATGCGAGGCATTGGGGCGCTGGAAGAGGTGTACGAATCCGGTTTGTGTCTCCAGTATGGCATTTTGACTTCCTTCCACGCGGCTGAATATGCTGTTGGCTTTGACATACCACCAGCGGTTTTTCCAGTATCGCTGAAAATCGAGTCCGCCGGAGTAAGCGTTGCGGTGCAACAAGTCCAGCCCGTTTTGCCGGTTGACGGCGGTAAACACGCCTCCGATGATGGTATTTCCCTGGTTGAAGTCTTTGAGCAGTCGCCCGACGCAGTAGTTGGTCGTCGGCTCCACGAGTTCATTTCGCCGTTCACCGCCGTGGTCAATCCGGGCCGTTTCCTCCTGCGTTACGCTTTCCAAAAGGCCGATCGACCAGCCTTTTTTCGTTTTTCCGCTGAATTTGGCCGCGCCGAGGATAGATGTTTTTTGCGGAACATCGGCAAACTCGCCGTCGTGGAGGTCGGGCGAACCATGCGGGGCGCCACCGATGCGGCGGGAGTAGAAAAGCAGGTCGGAATCGTAGTCGCCACCGGCTTCCGAGCCGGTCAGGCGGTAATCGAACAGGTTGCGGCTTTCCATGAAAAAAGGGCGCCGTTCGCCGAAAAAGACCTCATAGCCATCGAGCCGTACAGCGCCGGGATCGGCTTCCACCTGTCCGAAATCAGGATTGATGGTAAAATCGAGAATAAGGTCGCTGGTTACGGCCAGTTTGCCGTCGAGGCCGGCGCTCAGGCGATTTTTCGAGCCGTCGGCAAATGGATTGCCTTCCTCTTTTTTCGACCGCTCGGTTTGCGCCACGACATAAGGGGCCAGTTCCACCTGCTTTCGCGAAGGCAGGTCATGAAGCCCCTGGAGTTCGCCGAAATTGCTTACCCAGCCACCTGAAGTTTGGGGGATGTATTGCCAGGTGGAACGCTCTTCTTTCCGGAAAATGCGTCGCATGACCTGTATTCCCCAAACAGGATTGGCCTGGTTACCGTATCGCAACTGGCTGAAGGGGATTTTGACTTCGGCCGTCCAGCCCAGGCTGTCCACGTGGGTTTTGGCGTACCAGACAGGGTTCCAGTGGGTATCCCAGTTGTTTCCGTTGTCAGACACGAATTCGTCGCCTTTCACCCCGCTGACGGACAAGGTAAACGAAAACGCTGTGCGCAGGTCGTGGTAACTGTCGATGTTGATCTCCATCCAGTCGCCGGGAAACTCGTCGCGGCGGCTCATGCGCTGCGCGATGCTGTCCGGCGAGGAATCGTAAGCGCGGTAGGCAATCAGCAGGAACTTGTCGTTGTAAAGGATTTTAAACTGCGAAGGCTGCGCGGGTGCTACACCTTCAGTCGGCTGATACTGGATAAAATCGCCGCCCCATTCCACCTTGTTCCAGGCCGGTTCGTCCGGAATGCCATCGAACGTGATGTCCTCCGTACCTGCTGATTGTGTGTAGTATTGTTTTTTGGTGATCTCTGCATGGGGAGGTTGAGCGGACAGTTTTGCAAGAAGGATTAACAGGGCAAACAGAAAGGACAAGGCTTGTTTCATGCCGGAGGGTTTTGCTTTTTGCAAAAGACAAGCGGATGCCGGAAGGGGTTGCAAGCGAAATTATCGGCGTCTCATCCTTTTGTTTCTTCATCCAGCACCGCCACCGTCGTCCGGTATAATTCCGCTGCCCGCCCGGGTGTGGCGCCGATGCAGACAAGGCCCAGTTTCCCGTGTTCGGAAAGTGCGCCGAGCAGATGAAACATTACGCCCTCTTGCGTGGTGGCGTTGTAGTGCATGTTATGACAAATTGCCACGTCGATCAGGTCCTCGGGGGTTAACCCTTTGTAGTTTTCCGATTCCAGACCATCGGTAGCTAAATAATGACGGCTTTGCCCGCCCGGGGTTTGATAAATGCCGGTGCGATAGTCATAATGGCCATCGGTGAGGAACTGAAGCATCAAATAGGGATGGGTGGTGCCACCTTTTCGCAGGTTGATCTCTATGGCGTAGTGGTGCCAGCGGCCCTTTTCTTTGACCGACATAAAATCAACACCGAAACGCCCGAGTGCGCCCACCTTGCTGAGTTGTTGCGCGATTTCGTGACCCATTTTACCGATTTCCTGTGCATAGGCAGGGTTAGCGGGAAAGGTGCAGCCGAGATAGACCTGCCCGGTTTCGGCATCAAGCAACTGATCGTGGGTTGACAACACTTCTATCTCTTTCAGGGGGGTGATCCTGCATTGCACGGATGGCGAGGCTTTTTCTTCACCGTCGATAAATGCTTCGACGATGCCTCCCATGTAGTCCATTTTTTCCGAAAAGATATCATATGTGAGATCATGGGCTACCATTTTCAGATGATGCCGGAGCGTGTTTTCATCCATTGCCGGGCCTGCTTTTTCAAAGGAGAAAACGGCGTTGCCATCGCCTGAAAACCCGTCGTTGAGTTTGACAACAGCCTTCCGCAATTCAGGGTGTTCTTTTTTCAGTTCCTGTAGTGCATGCAGCACCTCTCCCATATTTGTCAGGTTTTCATATCCGGGAGGCATCGGAAGTCCGGCGCGGCGGAATATTTCCCGGCTGCCGCTTTTAGAACCCCAGAAGGCAAGGGACGCCGGGCAGCCGTACAAAGGTATTCCCAGTTGAAGCGCCAGTTCATGTTCCAGGTATGTGATATTAAAAGCGGTAAGATGTGCTGCGTGTCCGGGCGGAATATGCTGCCTGATCTTTTCCAGCAAGCGCGGCCGTTCGAGTACTTTGAGTGTGAGGGGACGGTTGGAAGCGTCGTGGCAACTCAGCAAGGTCAGTCGTTTTCGTGCGTGGCGGGCGGTGATACCCGGCAGCAGGTGCAGATAATAATCGATAATAACCTTGTCGATGGGTACGCTGCTCAGAAAAATCAGT
>JAKOXM010000121.1 GCA_029781095.1 Bacteroidota bacterium | reverse complement strand
GCAATTCGTTCGTCAGTTCAATACCTCTCAGCGTGCTTCCGTCGGGAAGGGTTAGCAGCGGCGCGTCTTCCTGATGGACATACACTGGTCTGGGGAGTGTACCCAACGCATTCCAGTCTGCAGGAGGCGACTGAGCAGTATCACGATCAGCCTGGTATAATACGGCTCCGTCCAGTACAAATGACTCGACGGGATAAACGGGGCCGCTGACGAATGCCGGTATTGTCGTTGAAAGACAGAGCAAATCAGTGCCTGAAACCGTCTTTTTCACTCCGTTCGAATTGCCGAGCAGCAGTGCGAGTTCTTTATACCGGAAGATTTGCCCTCCGTGCTGAATTTCGACGATTTTCGGCCGGGACAAGGTGAGCGACGTATAGTTCATAAAATCAGCGCTTTCCACGGTCGCGACAACCTCGAACCGGGCGTCGCCCGGCACTTTGGCGTCCGCCGGTACGGCTACAACAAACCCGAGAGGCGTCGACTTGAACACACCGTGCAATCCACTGATCATTTTTTGGGTAGAAAGGGTCGGTTGGAACGACAAAAACTGCCGCACGTCATATCCTGACAGTAGACGGCGTTCCTGCTCATCCGGAGCGAGCGTCGTAAAATCCTGAATGCCTTCGTCCAGGAAATAATGATGCAGGACCCTTATTTCGAACAGGCGCTGGTAGCCGGTACGCACAATTTCAGCCATGTCCGTTGCCCGTTTTTTTGTGATAAAAATCGCTGACCACTTCGGTAATAAGCCCTGTTTCCGTGGCAGCGCCTTTGAATTTCAGGTCGAGCATCCGCATCATATACAAGACGAATGGATATTGCTTGCCGCCGAGCGTACCCCAGAGGTGGTTGACTTCTTCGAGGGAGGGAGAATACAGGTCCATGATCAGTTTGAAAGACTCCAGTTGGTCCATCGCTTTCATGGAATCCTTTATAATATGAAGAGAATCAGGCGCAACGGTATCCTGTGTAAATACATTTTTGTACTGGAAAAACCGGATAGCGCGGGAGAGATACAGCGTGGCATTTATGTATGAGCCATGTGTAGCGGTCAAAAGCAGCAGAAAATTCAGAAATACCGGAGGGTTCTCGTACGACGCTTTCATGGTTATGTCGTTCCGGACATAATTCGGCAGGTTCTTCAGCGCTTTTTCTTCCCTGATATTAACGACGGTGAACACCAGTTTTTCAGCGTCGATTGTGCCGGTCGCTGCACCCGATTTGACCCCTTCGGCCATATTGCCGATCACTACCCTGTCTGTTCCCGGGCCCTGATCGTACACCTTAAGGTGTTCGTCCAGCTCATTTTGCAGGATCAGGAGCGCGTGGGTGATCATTGGGTCGGGAATACTCTTTTTGGAAACGGATGCAAGTTAGATTTATAAACTACCCGGCATTTCCCTGCAAAACACCATACTTGCAATATCCATGTTTTCAGGGAGATATTTTGCCCGAATCGCCCAATTATTGGTTAGCAACCGGCCAATTCGCGGTAAGAATATTTGTGAAAAAGGGATTTGTGGAATTAACTTTGCCGGGAAGCAATCTGCCGGTCAGTTGCTGATATCTTCGCCTCTGTTTCAAATGATCATTCACCTAATTACCTTTTTCCATGCTCGCCATTCTTGCCACCGTTATCGGTATTGTTTTCGTCATGCTCCTCTTCAGTTTGCTCGCTTCTTCCGTCATGGAACTGGTGGCAGGCTTTCTTTCCCTGCGCGGCCAGCAACTCGTTAAGGCCATCAACGGCATGGTCGGCGAGGATACCTGTGCTGAATTCATCAAACACCCGTTTTTTCAGCAACTGGCGGCAGGCTCCCGAGAGCGCACCAAAATTGGCGGCAAAAAAAGAGCGCTGCCGTCTTATGTCAGCGCCGGCACATTCAGTTCGGTGTTGCTGGATATTATGGATATCGATTCCAATACCGATATTGAAGCAAAAATTGCCTCCCTGCCGGAAGGAGCATCGAAAAAGCTGGCCCAGTTTCTTTATAAACAATCGAACGGCCAGCTGCCCGACCTGAAACTGAAGGTGGAAAACTGGTACGGAGAAGTCATGGACCGCGCCTCGGGCGCCTACAAACGCAGCTCGCAGCGCTGGCTCATCAGCATCGGGTTCGTGCTGGCCATTCTCTTCAATGCCGACGTCATTACAATTTACCACAACCTGAGCGTCAATGCCACCCTGAGCAATATGGTGGCTGATGCCGCTTCCGATTTCGTAAACACCCAACCGGCGCCCACGGCCCCCAACCTCGATAACCCGGACATGGCTGCCGCCCAGCAAAAAATCGGACAACTTGTCAACCAGAATATCGGAGCGCTGGCTTCACCACTCGGACTCGGCTGGGACTCGGTGGACTCCTCGCAGATGAACGGCAAATGGTGGCTCTATAA
>JAKOXM010000154.1 GCA_029781095.1 Bacteroidota bacterium | reverse complement strand
CGGCACCTGCCAATGATCCTGGCACAGGAATACCCGGGTGATTGGGAAGTCGTTGTCGTTGACGATGCCTCGACGGATGAAACGGCGATCGTTTTGCAGGAATTCTGTGAAAAAAACGAGCGATTGCGGGTCGTCCGGATCAATGACAAGGTTTTTCCCGGGAAAAAATATGCCCTGTCGCAGGGCGTGGCGGCAGCCCGGTTCGGGCATCTGTTTCTGACCGATGCCGACTGCGAACCTGCTTCGGTACATTGGTTAAGGCGCATGGCCGAGACATTTATGGCAAAACCGGAAACAGAGATCGTGCTGGGTTACGGACCGGTGAAAGCGTCGGGCGCCAAGGCAATCAACGCCTGGAACCGGTTCGAAACGGCACATACCGCCATCCAGTATTTTTCCTTTGCGCTGGCCGGCATGCCATACATGGGTGTCGGGCGCAACCTCGCATGGAAGCGGCAGGTTTTTGACCGAACAGGTGGATTTTCGGGCCATCTGGAGCTGCCTTCCGGCGATGATGACCTGTTGGTGAACGCTGCGGCAGTTGCTTCCAATGTAGCCATTTGCCTGCATCCGGAGTCCTTTGTCTATTCGGCGGCTTGCGATACCCGGGGCGACTGGTTTCGCCAAAAGAGGCGTCACCTGTCTGCGGGCAGTCGGTACAAGCCCCTGCACAAACTGATCCTTGCAATGGTCAGTTTGTCGCATACCTTACATTATTTCCTGTTTGCAGTGCTTCTGCTGACCGGCTTTGGCACGGTATCTGTTGTTTTTATCTATCTTTTTCGCAGTTTTTCTCTTTTGTATCTATACGGAAGAATCCTGCCTAAACTGCACGAATTTCGTTTGCTTTCCCAGGTTCCGATTTACGACACGCTGCTTGCAGCGTACTATGGAGCATTTGTACCACTATCTTTAATCAATAATCGACACGCTCATACATGGAAGTAATCGGACATTGCATCCGCCGTAAAAAAAGTTACGGTGAGGATGACTATCACCTCGTTCAAAAGGCTGTTGCCGGAGACCAGGATGCCTACTCGGCATTGCTCGGACGTTACAAAAGGTCTGTTTTTCAGTTGATGCTGCAACGGGTAAAAAATCCCGCAGAAGCGGAGGATATGACCATGGAGGCTTTTGAAAAGGCTTTTTTGAACCTTTCTTCATACGCGCCGACGCACGCATTCAGTACCTGGCTTTTCAGGATCGCCATCAACAATTGTATCGACAATAACCGCAAAAAGCGGTTGCCGGTACTTTGGCTGGAGGGTATCTCAAAGGTGGCGGGTTTTGACAGCGAGGCACTCAAACATAACTTTACGGAAACACTCACGCCGGAAGACCTGCTGATCAGACAGCAGCGCACCACGATGGTCAGATCGTTGCTGAGTCGCCTGAGCGTCCGGCAGCGCCGGTTGATCGAGATGCGGTACTACGAAGAACTGAGCTACGAAGAAATTGCGCAGCAACTGGATCTGCCGCTCGGCACGGTGAAAACCGGGTTGTTTCGAGCGAGGGAACGCATGCAAAAACTGCTTCGCACACCACCGGCACAGACAAAACCCGTGGCGGAAGCGAAGCGAAAAGAGGCCATCCCAAATATGGTTTAACCGGCGAGGCGGGTTAGCGGACAAATTTCCGGTCGAATACCGCTTCGTTGCCGCGATCGTCCCGGACACTCAGGTGCAAGCGGTGTTCTCCGGCGACGATATGGCCGTCGAACGTGTGCGTAATGCGGTCGCGTTTGCGGTCGTATTCGAACAGCACCCAATTCCCGTCCACCGTACCCCGGTAGGAAAGGCCGTCGGCGCTGCCGCTGGTGGCAAAATTATCGCGGATACGAAACGACATGGCGCTTTTTTTCCGCATGTCGTCGTTGAAAACGACGGGCGAAATGGTAGGCGGATCCTTATCGACCATAACACAATAGTCGCCGAGTTCCCGGACCTTGGTCACGAGAAAATCGCCGCGCCAACTGGCCCCGCAATTGTCGGGGCGGCCCTCGCCGCATTTGGCGATAACGGCCTTGGTACGCAATTCGGGGGGCAGACTGCGCGGTTTTATGCCGACTTCAAAATACCGCTGCACCGGCGTTCGGGTGTCGTGCAGGTGGTACATGGACGAATACATGCCGTCGCTTTCATCTGGTGTTACCTTGAATTGAAAATGCAGCGATTCGTATAAGGCCCCCTTGGGCATCGTCATCGTAAAATCGTCGAGGTCGATGTGGCTCTCCGCGTCGAAAGGCAGGTCGTATTGATAAGGAGCGCTGACGATTTCCTCCATATTTTCGTCGCGGGCCAGCCAAAAGGTCAGCCCCGATGCGTTGCCTGCGGCATCGATGATTTTCAGCACGATTTTCTGGGGTTTCTCTTTTGAAAGCGCAATGGAACCGAGCGTTTCGGTACGGGAGTAGTTGTTCAGACGGTCGCCGGGAAGCACAAAACACCGGTGAAACCACGCCCCGTAGCGTTCGCGGGCGCTGTAGTCGATGTGCGCATTCAGGTAACGCGATTCGTCGAAGTCGAGCTCGTCCATTCGCCACTGGTAGCACAGCTGCCCGTCGGCGTACATGGATATGGCGTAAATGCCGTTGTCATTGCGATAGCCTCCCTGCCTGTCGTATGCTTTCACGCTGAGCCCAACGCGCCAGGCGCCGAAGCGGATGGTATCGCCGAAGGGTTTGACCGATCCGTCTTTCAAATGCTCGAGCGGGAATGGCTTGCTGGTGAGTACTTCGCGGTTTTCATTGAGAAAATAAACTTTCATGTCGCGTATCTCAGGCGGCACCTTGTCGGCGATGGGCAGGCCGAAAAGCAGGGGGTTCAGCGCTTTGCCGTTCGCGGAATTGCGTATTTCGAAATGCAGGTGCGGGCCGGTAGAGCCGCCGGAATTGCCCAGTTTGGCGATTTCCTGGCCCTGTTTTACTTTGAATTTTCCATCCGGAGGTGCAAGGTCTACTTCGAAGCGTTCGCGTTTGTACTGCATATCGCGTACGTAGCGCTGAATTTCAGGCGAGAAGCGGTCGAGGTGAGCATACACGGTGGTATAGCCGTTTGGGTGTTTGAGGTACAATACGTTGCCGTACCCGCCGGACTGAACCTTGATCTTGTCGACAAATCCGTCGGCAGCGGCAAAAACCGGTTGTCCCACGCCACCCGTTTTGCTATCGATATCGATGCCCGTATGGAAATGGCCCGGACGAAGTTCCCCGAAAGTGCCGGTGAGGTGGACCGAATTGTCGGCTACCGGCAATTGAAAATAGTCTTTCGGATAGGAAGCAAGCACCACTTCCGGCTCGGGCAGGGGAAGAGGCCCGGAATTTTCAAAAGATAGGACCGGTAACAGGAATGCGCTGCCGAGCAGCGTTTTTAGCCAAATTTTCCGCATCGCGTCTGAGATTAAGAGTTTGTCCGGCATGAATGATGCCGGGACGGGCTCCAAAGTTTGTCTTTAGCGTGCAAAATAATAAAAAAGGAAAAAAAAGGCCGGGAATGCGGTCGTTAAAGTTCCGTGAATGGCTTTAGCCGGGTCTGTTATCCCTTGGTTATGACGCCCTTATCTCCGTTGAAGGCCCATTTTCCGACCATCGTCCGCTCGTATACATTTTTAGCCAGGTACTCCATGAAAAGTTCGCGTGAAATACCCCTGGCCCCCAGGCTTTCGAGGTGGGCCGTCTGTTGCTGGCAGTCGATCAGCCAGAAACCGGAGCGCTCAAGCGCCTGTGTGAGGGTGATAAAACCGGCCTTTGAAGCATTTGGAACCCGGGCGAACATGCTTTCGCCATAAAAAATTCTCCCCAACGCCAGCCCGTACAGTCCCCCGACCAGTGCATCACCCTCCCAGACCTCTACGGAATGGGCAATACCCTGGTCGAACAGCCGGGTATAACCTTCCACAAATGACTCGGTGATCCAGGACCCCTGCTGGCCCCCGCGCGGTGTTTCGGCACAAGACCGGATTACTTCCTCAAATGCCTGATCAAGGGTATAGCGGAACTTCTGACGGTTAAAAATGGAGCGCATGCTTTTATGTATCCGGATATCTTTCGGAAACAATACCCAGCGGGGGTCAGGCGCGTACCAGAAAAACTGTCCGTCTTCCTCAAACCAGGGGAAAATCCCGTTCCTGTAGGCCAATACCAGCCGATCCGAACTCAGGTTGCCGCCAACAGCCAGCAGGCCGCCCGGCTCGGCCAGCGTGGGGTGCGGGAAGGTGATATCCTGGTCATTCAGCCAAAAAACGGGCATATTATACGTATACGAACCCCTTCGGAAATGTCCGACAGGGCTTGTGATGGAAAAAAATCCGAAAAAAAACGCTCCGGCAATCCGGCTTGAAGGCCAGAAATAAATTCCTGAATATGCTCTTAAACCGTCGGATCGATCACGACTTTGGTGCGGGCCCATTGATCGCCGAGCCGTTGCTGGTTCGGATTGGACAGCAGCACAATGAGTTCGACGAGCGGGAACGCCGGTATCAGGAGTACCACGTTCCGGATAATGGCCGGCCCCCAGTTGTTCGACAGGGAAGCGCCGTCAACAGTGACTGCTTTAATGCCCATGGCTCTTTTGCCGATACTTTGTCCGTTCAGAAATGGCAAGCCGTCGCGTGTTACCATATAAACGGCACCGGCTACCAGGCCTACTAACGGCACGATATAAAGCCCGATCGCGATGAGGACGTCAAGGAGATAAGCCAGAATCCTGGAGCCGTTGGTGGCGGGCTGGCGCTGATCGACTGCGATGGGTTGGTCGAGAATTTCCATAATAAGGGAGGTGAGAGAATGTTGGATGATGTTACAACGCAAAAATGATGATTTTTGAGGCGTCGGGATGTGCGCGTTTATTCTTCACTGATCACTTCTGCCGACAGACCTCGGTCGAGCAAAGCCTCGCACAGGGGGATAAGTTCTTCCTTTACGCCGGATTTTACGGTTGCCTTGCCTTTGAAATGAATGATCAGCGAGAGCTGTTCCGACTGCTCGTGCGTGTGCCGCAAAACTGCCATAAAGCATTCGATGACCCATTCAAAGGTATTGAATTCATCGTTGTAAACGACAATATGGGCAGGCATATCGGAGCCGATATCGTCCTCCACGAGAACGTCTTCTTCTTCCTCCCTGAGGGGCTTTTCATAATTTAAAAAATCGTGTTCCGGCAGCATAACTATGAGTTGAGCGATTGAAGGGTTTGTTTCACGGCCTCAAAATCGGGTAATTCGCCGGCGTTTTCCAGGACCTCGGCATAGCGCACGATCCCCTGTTTGTCGATTACAAATGCCGAACGCTTGGACACGCCTTTCAGACCCAGGCCGAATTCTTTATACAGGCTGTCGTACTTTTTACTGACGGTCTTGTTGAAGTCGGAAAGCATAATGAAATTGAATTCCTGCTCCGCTTTCCACCTCGCAAGTGCGTAGGGGCTATCGACCGAAACTGCCAGTATCCGGGCGTCGAGTTTCTCGTATTCGGCCAGGCTGTCGCGCAGATAACAGAGTTCTTTTGTACAGACGCTGGTAAAGGCGAAGGGGATAAACAATAATACTACATTTTTCTCTCGCTGTTCCGAAAGTTTTACCAGCGATTTGTCGCTGGCCCGTAAGGCAAATTCTGGGGCTTTGTCGCCGGGAGTAAGCATGTATCAGACAATATACGTTGCAGGGCTGTTTCATCTCCAATCAAACAGTTGCGCCATTTGACCGCAGATTTTTCCTTGAAGTGGCAAAAATAGAGAACTCCTGCGGTGTTTTTTCTTACTTCCGAATATCAGGTTTCTTTTGTGTCTGCCAGGAGGCATTCATTTGCTTCAAAATCCAGTCTTTCTCCGTAAGGATGGGCGCTTGTTCGATTTCCTTCCGGAGTTTTTCCTTTTCCGTGTCGTTGTCCGGCCGCGCAGCCAGGAGTTTTCGAACGAAACGGACGAAGGCGGAGTAATTGTCCTTATGGTAACCCAGCACTTTTTTTCGCCGCAGGTAGATTTGAATGCTGTCCAACTGGTTCTCCAGCGCATCGATTTCTTCGAGTTCGTAATAAATCTTGCACAGCATGGTTTTGGCCACGAGGTTCTGGAGTACGTCGTCGTATTCCATCCGGAGGAGGTGCTGCATTGCCTGGCGGTAATCGCCGGTGTCGTAATGATATCGGGCAATGTTAAAATTGAATGCTCCTTCCCGGTGACTTTCCGGGAGGAAAGGCGCAAAATCGAGCAAAAACCGGTGCACCCACTCGAATTCGTGCAAACGCAGCGCCGTGACGGCAATGTTGTTGTAAGTCCAGCGGGAAAGTATGCCGTTTTCCAGCAAGGCGCCGTGTTGCAGCCCCGACTGATAGAGTTCGAATATTTCCCGGAAATAGCGCTCTTCGGCCTGGTTGATGCGGCGTATGCAATAATTGATGGCCATGAGGTACAGGTCGTGTGTTTCGGCCACTGAAAAGCGGCCGGCATGTGCCTGCAAGAGCGATTTCAATTCGCTGAAATGAATGTCTCCGTCCTGTCCGAGTTGGGCGAAATAGCCGTGATAATAGGCGGCAATTACCGGAATTTGAAGGTAGCGATGTCCTTCAAGAAACGCCAGCACACTGTCCAGCAACCCTTTATCGTACTCGCGCTTCGAAACGGCCTGGTGGCTGAGCAACAGGCAGCCCGTGCGGAGCTTCTCGCAGATAAAGGCGATATCCTCCGAATCGGAAAGTTCCTGCACGTTGGCCGTCCTGGCGCGGCCTTCCTGTTGCGACAGGTAGTATGATTCGAGCTGCAGAAGGTAATCCCGCCGGTGGTAATCACTGCTGCGTTGGGGATCGGTCTCCAGCCGCTTGCGTGCGTATCGCAGCATCCCCGCACTCTCCTGTTCGATATGCAGGCGGCGAAGGTGCTGAAGCGTGGCACGGTTCCGTTCGTGCGGCTGCTGTTCCCACACCTGAAGCGCAAGAAATGCCTCCACCGCTTCCAGGAGGTAGTTGCTGAGGTGGTACAGGCGGCGGCGATCGGGCGCTTTTTCTGGAAAAAAATTATCGAAGACGGTCTCTTTGGAAAGTCCGCCTTCCGGCTGCAGCTTCAAATAATCGAACAAGCGCACCACTTCCGGGTGCGTAACATGGTAGGAAGAGTGGATGAATTTGTCCAGGGCCCGCATACTGGCGGGCGGCAGAGCGCTTAGAATCCGGATCAAGGGTGTCGATAACATTGGTATATTTCTGAAAAAGAACTGTAAAATTAAGTTATAAAAAATTAATAGTCAATATTTTAAAAAATTTAAAGTCATGATTTTAACCTGAAAATATACAAATATTGTCCTTGTCGCGCGGTGATGTGCCCTGCACTTTTGTATCGTGAAAAGGAGCAGTATTAATAACATCATCATAAAAGGAATAAACATGAACGTTTCCCGTACGCTAATCCTGTCTTTTTTGACAGTGGCCTTTGTCCTGTTTTCCGCAAGAGCCCGGGGACAGGGATTTTTCAAAAACTACTCGCCGGCTACCAGTGGCTGCCGCGACCTGGTTGAAACACCCGACGGCGGTTTTTTTATGGCCGGCGAGATCGCCTCAACAGGCCAGATGTTCCTGCAAAAGGTCAATTCTGCCGGTACGATCGAATGGACCCATCACCTTTCCCTCAACGGCGCCCGTGCCATCGCGCTTTGTATTTCGCCCGCGGGGAACTACATAGTGCTCGGGGAGAACTATGCCGAATCGGGCAAGTTGAAGAATATTGTGTTGCAACTCAGCCCAAACGGCGACATACTTTGGCAAACCGTCGTAAATAACACGCTGTTACCCAACGGCTTGAAGGATGTCATTCCGACTGCTGACGGTAACCTGATTGCCGCAGGCAATACCCGCGACGCCACTTTAAACTATAATATCTGGCTGGTCAAGATCGGTATCGACGGCACGTTGCTCTGGTCGAAATCGATCGGCGACCCTTCCGTGAATGAACAGGTATCGCGCCTGCTCGAACTGCCGGACGGCCGGATCGTGGTCAGTGGATCGGGTCAACAGGGCGGCGACGGCAACCTTTTCCTTGCGAAAACGGACGCTTACGGCAACCTGATTTGGCAAAACTGGTACGCCAAACCGGGCCGGCAGTACGCTTCCGACCTGATGCAAACTTCCGACGGAGGCCTCCTGCTGCTGGGCGATACTTACGAGATCAACCCTACGAGGATCACCCTCCTCAAGACCGATACTACCGGCACAGAGGAACAATATACCCAGTTGCCGGGCAATTCGATCGGCTCGCTATACGTGATCAACAGTTTTGCACGCGACGATGCGGACAATGTTTATATCCCGGGTTATCTGTTGGAAAGTGCGAATACCATCGAATCAGTATTTATGCTGAAGGTTGATGCGGCCGGTTCTGTCGTGTGGAAAAATACGCTGGTTAGCACCCAGCCGGATATTCCGTGGCAAATCATTCACACAACCGACAACCGGTTTGCCATCGGCGGGGGACTGAACGCCCCCTCCGGCGCTTATCTGATCAAAACCAATACCGAAGGAGAGATTTACACCAACAAGATTGCCGGGAGTATCTATTTCGACGCCAATGACAACTGTCAGCCCGATACCGGCGAGCCTGCGCTGACCCAATTCATCGTCAAGGCAAGGAATCAGTCCGGCGAAACCTTCTACAAAAATGTCGTTCCCGGCGGCACCTTCCTCATGCCGGTTTCCGAAGGTGATTTTACGCTATCGGTCAAGCCGATGTACGGAACGCAGGACTTCTGGTACCCCTGCGACACGCAGGTCGTGACTGTGACGGGTATGCACCAGACGGTGCAGGTGCAGCCACTTGGACTGCGTTCGCTGGCCGATTGCCCCCGGATGTATGTCGAAGTCGCGGCGCCCTTTCTGCGGCGCTGCTTGTCCAACAGTGTCAACGTGTTGTATTGTAACAACGGAAATTTGACAGCAACAGGCGCATCTGTTGATCTCACGCTGTCCGGACCGGAGCTGAGTTACGAAAGCAGCACGATTCCGCTGTCGGGTCAGACGGGCAACGTGCTCCATTTCAATATTCCCGATGTGGCGCCTGGCGATTGCGGCACTTTCACGGTGAATCTGGTGCTCGACTGCTCCGCCGAACTCGGCGAGGTGTTCTGCATCGACGCGCATATTTTCCCGGACACCGTGTGCCCCGCACCTGATCCGCTCTGGGATGGCTCCCACCTGGAAGTAGGCGGCGTCTGCGACGGAAACGAGGTGCAATTCACGATAAGCAATACAGGCACGGGGGACATGACCGGCGTGGTCGATTACGTGATTGTGGAAGACCAGATCATGTTTTTACAGGGAGCCGTGCAACTCGATGCGAACGAGGACACCGTCATCATCATTCCCAACCCCGGCGGCGGACCGTATTTTCTGCAAACTGGCCAACGGCCCGGCCACCCCGGGTTAAGCGTTCCGTCGGCCATCGTATCGCCCTGCGGAGGCGCGGCAGCCTCGAGTGTGCTTCAGTTTCCCAACGATGATGCCGAGCCCTTCCTGTCCACCTTTTGCGACGAAGTCGCCGGTTCGTATGACCCCAACGACAAGCGGGGTTTCCCGCTGGGCTGGAAAAACGAACATTACATAGAGCAGGGGCAGGACCTCGATTACGTGATCCGGTTCCAGAACACGGGCACGGATACTGCTTTTCTCGTTGTTATTCGCGATACGCTTTCGGCCCTGCTGGATGGAGCATCGTTGCGACCGGGTCCGGCAAGCCACCCTTACGCGTTCGAGTTGAACAGCACGGGGGTGCTTGTTTTTCGATTTGACGACATCGACCTGGTGGACAGCGCGACCAACGAAAGGGCTTCACACGGTTACGTTTCCTTTCGCGTATCGCAACAACCGGATATTGCAACTGGCGCCCTGATCGAAAACCGTGCGTCGATCTATTTCGACTACAACGACCCCGTGTCGACCAATACCACCTTTCACACGGTAGGGCATCCCTTTACCACTTTGGTGATAAACCCTCCGATCGGTCAATTGCATCTTGATGTTTACCCCAATCCTTTTGCAGAAGAAGTCGTTTTCAGCCTGCCGGAAGCGCAAGCGCAAGGCAAGGTCCGTCTTCAGATATTCGATACCTCCGGCCATACCGTCCGGGAAGAAAACTTCAACGGCCCCTCCTGCCGGCTGCAAGGCGACAATCTGAGGCCCGGCGTGTATTTCTTTCGCGTCGAAACATCGAACGGATCGTTCGCATCGGGCCGCCTTGTCGTCATTCGTTAAACCATTATCGTCATTCTCCTAAAAATAAAAGACATGAAAAATATCATCACTTTATGCTTTGCCATTTTCGCCGGAGCGTTTTCCGGGTTTTCGCAAAACTTCGACCTTCACGTATGCGTTGAAACGGCCTGCGACGGTGCTCCCATAGGCGGTGTGCAACTGTCGCCCTACTACCTGCCCGGCGATACGATCTTTCCAATGCCGGACAGCAACGGTTGCTATGTATACCACGGCCTGCCTTCCGGAACGGCCTATCTGGTAGCACCCGGTAAAAACGACGACGCGCTGAACGGTGTGAACGCGATGGATCTCGTTCTGGTCAGCAGGCATATCCTCGGTATCCAGCCGCTCCCCTCGCCATATTCGCTGATGGCGGCGGATGTCAACATGAGTGGCTCTATTACAGCCTTCGATATCGTCGAGTCACGTAAACTGATCCTCGGCATTTATACCCAATTTCCCAACAACGGCGTTTCCTGGCGTTTTGTCGACGCCGATTTTACGTTCCCAAATCCTCAAAACCCTTTTCAGTCGCTCGTGCCGGGTACGGTTACAGTGCCGGATTTCTGGATTGACTCTGTGGTGACGGTTTCCTTCAAAGGCATCAAAACCGGCGACGTCGATTGCAGCGCGATTCCTGCTTTCGCTCCTTCTGCGGACGACCGGGAAGCCGTCGCACTGACAATCCCGGATGCACGATTGCAGCGAGGCGAGGTCGTTGACCTTCCCATCCGTCTGGGCCAGGCGGGCGAATGGTCCGCCCTGCAGTCCGCTTTTTATTTTGATCCTGAGTTGCTTGAAATACAATCTGTTACGCCCGGGAGCCTTCCCGGTATGGATACATCCGATTTTGCCCTTTCACGGGCGGGCGCCCTCAATATGGTCTGGTTCGACATCGTCCCGCAGCAGATCGGCGGCGATGAAAACCTCGTGACGGTACGTGTGCGTGCCCTCGCGCCAGTCCGTGTGAGCGATGCTATTTCCCTGTCTGCCACGGGGATGCTGTCCGAAATATTTTCCGAAGCAGGCACGTCGCATAAAATACAGCTGGAATTTACGGATAGCCGCACTGTTGCGGAGAATGGAATAACCGGTATTGCTTTTCAGCCCAATCCCACGCAGGCCGGTACAACCATCTCTCTGCGCCTTGCCGGGCCTGAAACGGTGTCGGTATCGCTGACGGATTTGTCCGGGAGAATAGTCTGGACGGATCGCCGGAACCTTGATGCAGGAACGAATATGGTCGATATTCCCGCAACGGCATTCCCGCAAGCGGGCCTGTACCTGTGGCGCCTGTCCGCGGGCGATAAGTCGGCGAACGGAAAGGTTTTTAAATATTGATAAGCGTACAATTTCTTTCACAGGGTTGTAGCGGGGAACTTTGTTCGCAAGCATGGTTCCCCGCTACAACCCTGATTTTATTATGGCCCGGGGTAGGCCATCGCGATCACGCCTGTGCCCGACATTTCCCGCTCTGTGCCGTTGTCGTCAAAAAGGAGACAATGATAGACGATTGTCAATTTCCGAGTCGGCAGGTCATTTTCGTTTTTCTCATACGGCTCTGCCGATTTTATGAGAAAAAACGTGTTTGAGGGTTGTACTCCCCGGTCTGAACGCCAGATACGCCCTTGCCCGTCCATCCATTGCAGGGCAATGGTGCCTAATTGAAGTTTATTATATACGGGCTGGGCGGAAAAATCAACGCCGGTTGTCGAGATGGAACTGCCACCTGAAAGGTTTTCAAAGCCGGCGTCTGCCGTCAGGCCGGCGCTGTCCGTAACGGTAACGCTGTAATCGCCCGATATCGAATCAACTACGATCTCATTGCCGGTCTGACCCGTGCTCCACAAAAACTGGACGGCGGGGGCGCCCGATGTTTCGGCGGTTAATAGATACGAGCCCTGCATGTAGGATGCCTTTATAGCCACTGCCGGATAGGCAAGGGAATCGTCGGGTTTTATGATTTGTTTGTTCGTGCACCTGATCCCGTTATTTTTCATCGCGGAGACGGAAATGGAATGCGGATCAAGATTGCCCGAAGGGAAAGAAATGCCTGTTGTACTGTTTTCAAAAACCAGTGTCGAGTCTGAAAAAAGAGCCCAAGAATCGTATTGGCCGAAATTGGTAATTGATAAATGGATCAGGTAAGAATCGGGGAGGTTGTTGGCGTCTCCCTTGGTGTACGGGTAAAAACCTCCCGAAAAGACCGAATCGACGTTAAAGTGGCTGCGAAACTCAAATCGCAAACTTCCCGGGCAGTCACCGTCGGGGCAATTGGCATCGGCGAACGTATTGTAACTGGTAATTACCTGGTCGGCTCCTTTTTCCACGCGTGTAAACAGGTAAATATCATACAGACCGGCGGTGACCGTTTGACCGATGATACTATCCGTATCGAATTGTACGAAAAAAACCGGATTGCCAATCGAATCCGGCGGAAGAGAACCTTTCCTGCAGGCCGGGAAAAGCAACACGGACAGAAGCATCCAGATGGATATTTTTTTCATAATGTGCTCATTTTGAAGGTTTAAAAATGCCAGCGAAGGCCGGTATCGATCCACCACTGGCCACCGGTATCCGGGGTGTCGGCGGGTTTCAGAAGACCTGCAGGCCGATAAGAACCACGGATCGTTATGCCGATCCTTTTCAGGGCGAGCCATTCGGCGCCGAGATATCCCGTGACGTAAAATTTCCGGTAGTCTGTCGCGTCCAGCCAAATGCGGCTATTGTTCTTGCCATGATCACCGCTTTGCAGGGATTCACTGTGAAAATGGGTGAGTTCGCCTTGTATACCAAGCAGCATTGCTGCTGCCAGACCGCCTTCGATGTTAAAATTTCCACGTTTCCAGCCGAGTCCCACGGGCAATTCAAGAAAATGCAATCCGCGCCGTTTCAGGCTCCATTCATCCGTTTTGACTCCAAAACTGTATTGTACCTGTTCGCTGCCCAATGGACCGGGTTCCGGGTCCCAGTCGCCCGGCAGAAAACGCCATTGTATACCGGCCGAAAGCGACCAGTCCCGGCGAAGTTGATATGCTGCGAATGCAGCTCCTGTGCCGCCCATCCGACGCTTGTCCGGAGAAGGCCGGTACAAGGAGGCGGATGCCGCGAGGCCAAAATGGAAGAGACGGGAGCGGACAGGTTTTATCAGGCTGGAAACGGGTTTTGTCATTGAAGCATCCGGATTTCGTGCCGGCAAACCCAGCGGCAGCCATAAGGTTGCGATCACGGGTGAAACACCAAAGCGGGAATGCAGGCCTTCATGCAGCGTGTCGGCAGTCGGCAGGTCTCCGAGGGCAGCAGCCTCTTGCCGACTCTGGAATATGCCGGCGGCATTCGTTGCCGGAATCTCCGGGGAAGCGACGTTTTTTTCTCGTCCGGTATCGGCAGATAAAGCGGCGGGCATGATTGCCGATGCGGTTGACTGTATCTCTTTTTTACCTTCGACATTAAGAGCCGGTTCAGATTTTTCAAGGATAAACGGCTGATTGCCAGTTGTTTTTGCGTCAATTTTGTGCTTTGAATTGTCCGCCGGACCATTCGCCGGAATACTGCCCGGCTGCATATTATTCCGTTTAAAAGTATCTTCCGGTTCAATCGGGTGTTCTGGAGATTGCTTGGCGGATGCCTGGTTTTGCCCATCCGGCTTTCTGCTGTTTTCCAGGCTCGCCTGGTGCTGGTATCTATCGATTGAAGAATCTGTATGGCGCCAGAATATTGCACCGCCTGCTGTCGCCACGATGCCGGCAAACCACCACCACAGGAGCCAACGCCGTCTTTTCCGCCGCTTTGCTTCATCTGCTTCGAGCAATGCCCTTGCCTGTTCCCAGTATTCCTCCCGGAACTCGAAGCGACCGGCGGGATCGTCGGTGTCGAATTTTTTTCGCATGAAATCATCTATATTTTCCATAATCGTCTTGCGTCAGATGGCCGGGTTGTATTCGGTTTTGATCCAGGTTTGTAATTTATTGCGGGCGTGGTTGACGTGCCATTTCGAGGTTCCCTCACTCATGCCGAGCATTTCACTGATTTCGCGGTGGCTGAACCCGTCGAGAGCGAACAGGTTGAATACCTGTTGGGTTGCCGGGGGCAGGCGGCGGAGCAGGCTCTCTATATGCTGTACGGAAATGCGTTGTTCCGCTTCATTCCATTCCACCGGTTCCGATGGGTATTCGCGCTCGATTTCATCGGTAAATATGGTCAGTTCGCGCCAGCTCTTTTCCCGCCGGAACTCGTCGATAGCCGTATTGATCATGATTCGTCTGATCCATGCTTCAAACGGCACTTCATCGCGCCGGTATTTGTCCAGATGATTGATGATTTTTAAAAACCCGTTATTCAATGCTGCCGCCGCTTCCTGCTCGTCGCGGCGGTAGCGGACACAAACTGCCATCAGTACCGGAAAACATAAACGGTAAAGGGCATATTGTGCCTTGCGGTCGCCTCGATGGGCTGCCTGAAGGAGCTGCGGGTCGATGTTCATGCTTTCGAGGGATTCAGGACCTGGATGCTGTTTTATCTGCAATCATTACCTTCAATACGCAGCGACCGGGAAACAGGTTGGGTAATTGAAATAAAAAGCGACCGCCCGGTTATCCCCGGCAGTCGCTCTGGTAGTAGTTTTGGTGGTAACTGGTTAAGGATTATGCAGCGCATGCTTTTGCACGTAGTCTGCACCCCACTCGTGTTTAACAACGAATAAAGATGTAGCGCGATTCCGGATGAAAAGGATATGATTTTACTGAACCGGTAAAAAACGAGACTGAACCGGAATTCAACGAAATCGCCCCGGGTGAAACCCCCAAGGCGATTTATTGAATTGTGTTACACGGGTTAGAGTTATATGGGGGAAGCCGGTATTGGAAACTTAGGTGTCGAGGTCGCTTCCTGGCAATTTTCGGTGTGATACAGAGGTGCGTAATTGTCCTAAAACATTACTGGGCACAAAGGAAGGCGCAGGCTTTCAACAATGCAAGATCAAACTCATAACCGTGTCGTTTTACAGGATAACCGTGCACGGAAGGCTCAAACTCCCTTTGCACGGTTATTTGATAATCTGCACGCTTGTCAGTTGGACGCAGCTGTCTTCAGGAGTATGGCGTACCTTTTCGGGCTGCTATGCGATCATTGATCCTGACCATATTTCTGCAATGGCCGTACTTCGGAACTTTCTTGGTCGTTGCCCAGACGCCGGTGTATCTGCACTATGGTGTCAGCGACGGCTTGCCAAGCAACCTTGTCTATATCGGCACCCAGGATTACCGCGGCCTGCTCTGGTTCGGTACGGATAAGGGCCTGGCCTGTTTTGATGGCACACGCTTCAAAACATTCGGCATGAAAGACGGTCTGCCCGACCCCGAAGTGCTCAACCTGGTGGAGGATGATGAAAAAAGACTTTGGATTTCCAGTTTCCGGAAAAATCCCTGTTTTCGCCAAAACGGGAAATACCTGAGGATTGAGGCGGACTCGCTGATATACAAGGATGTTCAGAATGTTATTTGGGAATATACAAGCGATTCTGAGGGCGGTGTTTGGGTCGGCGATCACTCATCCAGAATTGTCTGGTATAAATCGGGCCGTACTTCCGTCAAGCAGTTTACCAGCGCGGTGGTGCGCCCTGTCCGGATCAAGGGCGATCTTTTCATGATCGGTACCGGGAATATTTACAGGCAAAACCCGGACGGAAGATGGAAGATCGCCTATGACTTCAATTTGCCACAGTATCCGAAGTTCGGCCAGTTTTTGGGTGTCGCTACCTGCGAAAACCGGATTTTGTTTTCGTTTTTAGATAAACTCCTACTACTCGAATGGCGAAACGAAAAATTTCACGTAATCGACGTTTTACCCGGTCAAACAGGCAGGGTGTTTACCGATCGCTCCGGCAAATTCTGGGTTTGTTCGCTCAACCGCGGCGCCTATTGCTTTGAAAATGACCGTCATGACCTGTCCAATCCGGTATTATACCTGCCGAAGGAAAAAGTGACAGCGGTGTTTGAGGATATACAGGGCACACACTGGTTTTGCACGATCAATAGCGGTGTTTATGCCTTGCCCAGGAATGCTGCCGTGACAATTAACAGGAATTTGGGGCAGATTTCCAACAATATAAATTCGCTGGCAATGGCCGCGCAGGGATACCTGCTGGCGGGTGATGACGAAGGCAATCTGTACCGGCTCGAGCGGAGCGAACTGGTCCGTTTTGCCTCCTTCGGGACACTCGATGGATACAATCGCTGCCGTCAGATTCTTCCAATGCCCGATGGAGGGGTCTGGATCGTTACGGATGAGTCATTCTGCTATGTAAAAGACCGGGTCAGAAAGCAGATATGGATAAATGCGAGCCCGAAATCCGCGTTTTTCCGAAATGACACCCTTTGGCATGTCTCTTCGGGAGGACTGGGCTATGCCACAGTAAATTCCGACACCTCCAAACGGTTGATTTCCAGGCGATTTACTACGATAATCGGGGATTCCGAAGGAGAAATCTGGTGCGGGAGTATTGAGGGTGTATACAACTTGCGCGACGGTTGCCGGTATAATTGGGGATTGCGGTTTCCATTGTTGAAAGGCCGGATCGTCGCTATGGAAAATGCGGGCCCCGGTTACCTGTGGATCGTGACACCGGGCAGCGGCCTGCTGCTGGCAAAGGTGCACAACAGCGTGATTACAGAAGTACAGGTCATCAATGACCGGCTCAAAATACCTGTTGAAAATATTCAGTCAATCTACCAGGAGCCGCACGGACGGCTCTGGCTTGCGACTAACCGGGGCGTCTGGGGTCTCGACCGAAACTGGGCTCAGGTTCATTACAACCACCACGATGGCCTGGCGGATGATGACGTCAACGCGGTGCTGGTTTTCCGCGATACCCTTTGGGCCGCCACCGTGAACGGATTGAGCCGGCTCATCATACGACCCCCTGATGCCGTAGGCAACTTTTCCACACTGGTCACGGGCGCCAGGTACCAGATCGACGACAAATCCTGTCAAATGTATCTGCTCGATTCACTACCCGGCTCGCGCAATATTGTATTGCCCCCGGATGCCTCCCTGTTTGAAGTTGAATTTACAGGCCTGGACTACAGAAGCCGTGGCAATCTGCGCTACGAATGCCAGACGTCAACTGACCTGCTGCCCTGGCGCTGGTGGACGCTGGATAACCTGATCGGCTGGATCAGAAGCGAGGCGGAACTCAACCAGGTGCATACCGGCAACCTGAGTTTTGGCGTAAAAATGCAACCCGGATGCTACCACGTGGAAATCACGGCGATCACGAATGGAGGTCTGCGCAGCCTGCAACCCGACCGGCTGACCGTTATCATGCGACCCTTCTGGTACGCCACCATCTGGTCGTGGCTGGTTTTCTGGAGCATCCTCCTTTATGGGTTCTGGCGGTTTCTGCGCGCGCGGGTTGCCTTTCGCAAATTGGACTCGGTCGTTTCCGGGTTGCAATTGCAGGCACTCCAGTCCCAAATGAATCCGCATTTTATTGGAAACAGTATAAATGCCATTCAGCAATTTTTCTATCCTCCGGAACCCGTGCTGGCAAGTGAATACATAGCCCTGTTTACCAGGCTGTTGCGACGAACATTGCTGTATTCCGATCAGACCTTTATCACCTTTGAGGAAGAACTTGCTTATGATATGGATTACCTGGCGATGGTAAAATTGCGATTTGGCGAACGCTTCCGGTATAAGATTTCCGGATCGGAGATGGTTCCCCCGGCAACCCGATTTCCGTCCATGCTGCTACAACCCTTGCTGGAGAATGCGACAATACACGGAATGGCGCCGGAAAATGAATCAATCCTGAACCTTGTCTTTTCAATATCCGGCAAAAAACTTGTCTGCACGGTAACCGATAACGGAATCGGGCTGAACGCTGCACTCGAACACAAGAAAACAACCGGTAAAGAACGCAAATCGAAAGGCCTGGAATTGTTGCAGAAGAAAGTCGATACACTAAACCGCCGGTTTGATTTCGGGCTGAAAATGCATTTGCAGGACCTTTCCGAAGTGGATAGAGGTACAAACGGCACAAAAGTTACTATTTCATTTTATCCGGCTAAAATCCCTCCGATCGAACCAAATGAAAAAAATTAATACACTTCTCGTTGACGACGAGATCAGCGCCGTCAACACACTTCGCGGCATGCTCGGCGGATATTGCCCCATGGTGAACATCGTCGCAACGGCACTTACGGTAGAGGAGGCCGTGTCAGCCGCCGCTCAATACAAACCTGAACTTGTGTTCCTGGACATTGAAATGCCCCCTTTTGGAAACGGTTTCGATTTCCTTGAGCGGGCAAGCAGGCACAACAATTTCGGTATTATTTTTACAACAGCCTATCCGAAATACGCCATACAGGCCATTAACACGGTGCAACCCTGGGCTTATCTTGTGAAGCCGTTCAGTGTAAACGAACTGGTGGAAGCCGTGGAAGTGGCTGCAAGTAAACTGCATGATTCTGAAAGCCAGAGCATCATGATTCCCGACCTCCGGAAAGGAAACCAGGTATTGCGCATTCGCGATATACTGTATTGTGAAGCTGATGGGCCTACTACCGATATCATGGTTATTCGCGGCGAAAAAATTGAGAAAATCATTGCTTCGCGCACCTTGAAAGACCTGGAAACGGAGCTCCCGGAAACGCTTTTCTGCCGTACGCACCACAGTTATTTGGTCAATATGCAATACATCGAGCGCTATGAACGTACCGGCAGAAACGGCCTGATCCATTTGCCCATGGGTATGCGCGTGTCGATTTCGGTGCTGAAAATGGACTATTTTGAACAGAGATTTTCCGAGTTTCTGGAAGGGTAGGGGCCATGATTGAGGATAATTTTATTTCGCGTAAAGGCGCAAAGGTTTCGCAAAGACGCAAAGTATTGAAATTTCAGATTTTGCGCCTGTGCGTTGAAAATGTTGTCAAGTAGGCAGGGTAGAACTCAGGACAAACGCATCAAAACCCTGAACGACCTCGGAGATGTCAAACGTTTGTAGAATTTTGCGATCCCTCTGACCATACGACCTCGGAGAGGTCGAATATTTAACAAATTATACCCATGTTCGACCTCTCCGAGGTCGTGTGATGCGGGGGACTGGCATATTCTACCAACATTAGACCTCTCCGAGGTCGTCCGTGATTTTGATGCGTTTGCCCTGGGGTAGGACCTTTCGTAAAAGAAGACATTGGCTTTATGAACAGATATACTGCAACGTTGCTCATGTTCGCTTTCCTGTGCGCGGGGTGCCGCTCCTACCGGGCGTTCAGGACGGGTGTTCAATTGTATGAAGAAAGAGATTACCCTGCCGCTGCTCAAATATTCAGCGGATATCTGGAAAAGCCCCGCTATGCCCCGGCGGCGCAATATTTTCTTGCGCGCATACAACTATCCGGAGTACCGGGCCTCGCGGACTACCTGCTTACCGACGATAAACTGGCGGATGCAGACAGCATGTTCCGTTTGCTGAAACCCAATATCCGCCTCCGCTATCAGCGCCGGTACGGAATCGACACCGGCGCTTTCAATGACCTTCGTGAACGCCTCCAGCGGCAACTCATCGCCCACGTACGTGTGCGCGGCACGCTTTCTGCCCTCGATTCTCTGCTGGACGGGCTGCGACGCCCCCTTTCCGCGCTGCTGCCCGCGCTCGGCGATACCCGCTCGGACATCGTGGACGCGCATCTGGACAGTGAAGACTATGATATATTGACCGATATCGCACACCGCCACCTCGCGTTTGTAAAACCCGCCTTCTACAGCAAATCCCGCCGGCTTCCCGACCGTCTCTGGCAGACCTTTCAGGATAAATATTCTTTATGCCGGATCGACAAATTTGCCGCCGATCACCCGAGGTCCTTTGCCGGTCGCGACTGCTGGCGGGAAGATATCCGCCCGATCCTTTGCAGAAACAATCTGGCGGAAATGCTCGATTTTCACGCAAACAATCGCTGGACGGCCTTCGAAAGTGTTTTACTGAATGCCCTGGCAGATGCAAGCGCAGCGTTCTCCGACACCTCCCTGGCAAGGGATGCGGTTCAGGTGCAACATCTCCGCGACCTTTCCTTGCGCAGTTCCCTGTTGGCCCGCCTGCGCAACCCGAACCTGCCTTCCGACACCTCGCTACTGCTCCGTCAGGGAACTGATTACATCGTTCGTTATGCACCGAGGTATTCTGCCTTCCGGCTGATGGAGGAAATGCTGCAATTCTTTCTGGAAAAACAGCTTTACAGCAGCAGTATTCAATTGCTGTCCGCCGCCCGGCCTTTTTTCCCCGACACGCTTCCGGCATTTTGTAAAACAAGTTTTGACTATCAGCTGCGGGTAAAACCCTGGATCGACGCCAAACTGCCCATTCTTGAAAAACCGCTTGAAAACCTGAAAAAAACGCCCCTCGACCGCGTCAATACGCCCGAAGGCGACGAATTCAGCCCGGTATTGTCAGCAGACGGTACCCTCTTGTACTTCGGCGCTTCGGGCCGGGCCGGCAACCAGTCGGGTGAAGATGTATTCGTCAGCCGGCAAACCGGCGGGGAATGGTCGGCGCCCGAACTTGTTTCTTCCCTGTCCGGCGAGGGCAATCAATACCCTTTATCACTTGCTGCCGGCGGGCGGCAAATGCTGCTTTCCGTGAACGGCACGCTGTGCATTTCCCGGCTGAATGACAAAACATGGAGTACCCCGACCCCGCTTCCGGTTTCAGGAATTCCCGTGATCGGCAAAGGCGTCTTTTCCGACGACGGCAATATGATTGCCCTGGTAGGATCCTATTCGGCCGGCGATGTGCTGAACGGACCCGATATGGACATTTTCCTGATGTTTCGGGAAGCCTCCGGGCAGTGGGGCCGCCCCATGGCCCTCGGAGCCGCTATCAATACGGAAGAACAGGAAGGCAACCCTTACCTGTCGGCAGACGGCCAGTCCCTGTACTATACCAGCGCCGGCTATCCCGGCCTTGGCAGATCGGATGTTTTTGTGTCCTGCCATACCGGCTCGCACTGGGCCAATGACTGGACCCGCGCGCGCAACCTCGGCAAGGAAGTGAACGATACCTGGTCCCATGCCGGTATCACGGCTATATCTCCGGACGGAAAGACGGCTTATTTTGCTCAGAAACAGCCGGATAGCGACAAGCGGGATATTTGGCTGATAGCGCTCCCTGCTGATTGCCGGCCAACCGTGCCTAAATAATACTTGTTGTGGCCACAAATTTTTTCACGCAAAGGCGCAAAGGTTTCGCAAAGGCGCAAAATATTGGATTCCAACACTTTGCGTCTTTGCGAAACCTTTGCGCCTTTGCGTGAAATAAAATGCCCGCGGTTTGTACAAACAGCAACGGCCACCCCGCTCCGGAGCAGCCGTTTGTCGCTGTCTATGATAATCTCGCGTAAAGATTCGAATGACGGTTGAGGGGGTTGAGATGGTTTAGAAGGTGAGATGGTTGGCGCTCAGCTATTCTTAATGCCCTCAACCCTTCTAAACCATTAAAAAACGGCCGCACGGCAGCAGACAGGCCGGAACTAGTGTGGGAAAAGCGTTTCAGTGAAGGGAAATAGGAGTATCCCGACCTTTTTCGCCGCCACCGGCGACCGTTTATCGTATCCCGGAACGCCGTTCCGGATGTTTTTATCGTATCCCGGAACGCCGTTCCGGATGTTTTATATACGGAACAGCGTTCCGATGTACTTATGCCGAGCACGCCTCGCAAGTCGGATCATCCAGACTGCACACTTTTCCTATTGCGATCGGCTCCGGAACAGACATCTCCACCGGCGGTGGGGCAGCCTCTTTTGCCGGCACGGAAGCGCTTACAACCGGATCGGAAGCCTTGGCGTTGGCCACGAATTTCTGCTGGTGTTTCTGACCGAGCGTAAACTTGATCGGGTCGGTTGCAGCCTTGGAACGCAGGTAGTACATGCCCGTTTTCAGGCCCTTTTGCCATGCGTAGAAGTGCATGGATGAGAGTTTTCCGAACGAAGGCGCCTCCATAAACACGTTGAGCGACTGGCTTTGGCAGATAAATGCACCGCGGTCGGCGCTCATGTCTATAATCACCTTCTGGCTGATCTCGTAGGCGGTTTTGTACACGTTGCGCACGTGTTCCGGAATGTCTTCGATACCCTGAATGGAGCCGTTGGCGGCCATGATGGCTTCGCGCATTTCTTCATTCCACATGCCGAGGCGTACGAGGTCGCGCATAAGGTGTTTGTTCACCACAATATGCTCGCCCGCGAGGGTGCGGCGTGTGTAGAGGTTGGATGTATAGGGTTCAAAACATTCATTGTTGCCGAGTATCTGGCTGGTGCTGGCCGTGGGCATGGGCGCAAGCAGGAGCGAATTGCGCACGCCGACTTTCTTCACGCGGGCGCGGAGGTTTTCCCAATCCCAGCGTTTGGAAGGCTGGACACCCCACATGTCGAACTGGAAAACACCCTCGCTCATGGGCGAACCCTTGAATGTTTCGTAAGGCCCGTGTTTTTCAGCCTGGGCGGAGCTTTCCGTCACTGCGGCGAAGTAGATGGTCTCGAAAATGTCTTTGTTCAGTTGTTTGGCGCCTTCGCTGTCGAAAGGCAGACCCAGCAAAATGAACGTATCAGCCAGACCCTGGACGCCCAACCCGATGGGGCGGTGGCGCATGTTGGAATTGCGCGCCTCCGGAATCGGGTAGTAGTTGATGTCGATGACCTTGTTGAGGTTGCGCGTCACAACCCGCGTGATCTCGAACAATCGATCGAAGTCGAACTGGCCATTCGATACAAACTTTGGCAAGGCCAGCGAGGCGAGGTTGCACACAGCGACTTCATCGGCGGAAGTATACTCGATGATCTCGGTACACAGGTTCGACGAGCGGATCGTGCCGAGGTTTTTCTGGTTGCTCTTGCGGTTGGCCGCATCTTTATAGAGAATATAAGGCGTGCCGGTTTCTACCTGGCTTTCCAGTACGGCGTTCCACAAATCCCTTGCTTTCACCACCTTGCGTGCGCGGCCCTCTTTTTCATATTTGTGGTACAGCGCGTCGAACTCGCCGCCGTACACGTCGCACAGCCCCGCTGCCTCGTTGGGGTCGAACAGCGACCAGTCTTTGTCGTCTTTTACCCGTTCCATGAACAGGTCGCAGATCCAAAGTGCGTAGAACAGGTCACGGGCGCGCATTTCTTCCTTGCCGTGGTTCTTTTTCAGTTCGAGAAATTCGAAAATATCGGCGTGCCAGGGTTCGAGGTAAACCGCGAATGCACCTTTGCGTTTGCCGCCGCCCTGATCCACATACCGTGCGGCGTCGTTGAATACGCGCAGCATCGGGATGATACCGTTTGACGTGCCGCCGGTGCCTTTGATGTAGGAACCTGTGGCGCGAATATTATGGATGCTCAGGCCGATACCGCCGGCTGACTGGCTGATGAGTGCGCAGCGCGACAGGGTTTCGAATATGCCCTTGATGCTGTCTTCGGTCATCGTGAGCAGGAAACACGAGGATAGTTGCGGCTTTGGCGAACCGGCGTTGAAGAGGGTGGGGGTTGCATGGATGAACCAGCGCTCCGACATCAGGTTGTAGGTTTCGATGGCCGCTTCGATGTCTTCGCCGTGTATGCCCACCGCCACGCGCATGAAGAGGTGTTGCGGGCGTTCGGCCACCTTGCCGTTCATGCGCATGAGGTATGAACGCTCCAGCGTTTTGAAGCCGAAATAGTCGAATTCAAAGTCGCGGTCGTATATGATGGCCGAGTCGAGCCGGGTTTTGTGCTTCATCACGACCTTGTGGGTTTCCTCGCCGATGAGGCCCGCGCGATCGCCCGTTTTCGGGTCGACGTAGCGAAAAAGGTCGTCGATGACTTTGGAGAAGGTCTTTTCGGTTTCCCGGTGCAGGTTGCTGACGGCGATGCGGGCCGCGAGCAAGGCGTAGTCGGGGTGTACCGTGGCCATGGTGGCGGCCGTCTCCGCTGCCAGGTTGTCGAGTTCAACCGTCGTGACGCCGTCGTACAGGCCCATGATGACCTTTTTGGAGACTTCGATCAGGTTGACGTAGTTGGTATCGAGGTTGTAGGTGAGTTTTCGGAGTCGCGCGGTGATCTTGTCGAAGGACACTTCTTCCCGGCGACCGGAGCGTTTGATTACTTGCATCATGAATGAAAGGCTTTGGTTTTCTTATTGTTGTTTCGATTTTTGATCAGGATTTTTTGGAATTAAAGAATTTTCAGGATTTTGAAATTTTGTGAATTATAAAATTCTGATTCAGACGCTTTTTCTTCCGGGGCTGGTGCGAGGCGGGGCCTTGCGTTAATTTATTGTTTTTATCGTTGTGCGGGGTAAAACCCTGCGGATGGTTTGTCTCGAGGCGAAGCCTCGCGCCAGCAGGAAGCCTCGCGCCAGCAGCATTAAAGCCCGGCGTGCAACTTCAAATGGAAGTTGCGCGCCGGTAAAAAGTGGGAAAAGGGTGCTGTTCAAGCGGTTTGGTCATCAACAGTAGCGCCGGGGGCGTTGCGTTTGACGGAGTCGATGCCGTTGTCGCGGCCGGCTGCGGATTCGTACATTTCGCTGGTTCCGATCACCTGGCCGTTGGTGGCTTTCAGGTTGAAATAGAACTTGCCGTTTTTGGCGGTCAGGCGCTCGAAACGAGCGTCGTCGGCTCCGTTTTTGCGCACGGATTCAACGCCGTTGGTGCAGCTGCTCTTGGTGGTGTAGCCCTCGCTTGCGAGGATAACCTGGCCGTTGTCGGCTTTCAGGTTAAACTGAAATTCGCCGTTTTTGCGGGTGGTAATGACAAATTTGCCCATAATCTATAATGTTGATTAGGTGATGAATCAGAGTTGAGAGGGTTTAGGTGGTTGAGAAGGTTTATTGAGTTGAGAGGGTTTAGAAATCGGCGTCCGTGGTAAAAACCTGTTCCTCGCGGGTGCTCATCACACCGGCCTTCTGGTAGTCGCCGACGCGTTTTTCAAAGAAATTGGTTTTTCCCTGTATCGATATCATGTCCATCCAGGGGAACGGATTGGCCGTGCCGTATACCTTGTCGTTGCCGAGCGACATCAGCAGGCGGTCGGCAACGAACTCAATGTACTGGCCCATCAGCTCGGCGTTCATGCCGATAAGCGATACCGGAAGGGCATCGGTCACGAACTCTTTTTCAAACATCACGGCCTCGGTAATAATCGCCTCTATCTCTTTCGGATCGAGTTTGTTTTCCAGCATGGAGTAGAGCAGGCATGCAAAATCGCAGTGCATGCCTTCGTCGCGGCTGATAAGTTCGTTGGAAAAGGACAGGCCCGGCATGAGACCGCGCTTTTTGAGCCAGAAAATGGAACAAAAGGAGCCGGAGAAGAAAATACCCTCCACTGCCGCAAACGCTACGAGGCGGTGCGCAAAGGTCGGGGCGTTTTCGATCCACCGGAGGGCCCAATTGCCTTTTTTCGATACGCAGTCAAGGTTGCGCAGGGCGTTGAAAAGAAAGTCCTTTTCTTTCGTGTCCTTAATATAGGTGTCTATGAGCAGCGAGTACATCTCGGAGTGAATGTTCTCGATAGCGACCTGGAAACCGTAAAAGCAGCGCGCTTCGGGTATCTGAATCTCGCGCATGAAATTTATTACGAGGTTTTCGTTGACGATGCCGTCGGAAGCGGCAAAGAATGCCAGAACGTGTTTGACAAAGTGGCGTTCGTCGTTGCTGAGTTTGTGTTCCCAGTCGGAAAGGTCCGATGTGAGATCCACTTCTTCTACCGTCCAGAAAGACGCTACGGACTTTTTATACCATTCCCAGATGGTGGCATATTTAATGGGAAAAAGAACAAAACGGTCGGGATTCTCCGCCAGAATCGGTTCGATAGCGTTTGCTGCCTGTGTCATAATTTGCTTTGGGCTGATACTTTAAGATTTGTTAACACTGATTTTTGAAGCGGTAACCTTCTGCCCCGGGATAGCTCCATTAAGAAGTCGTATTCCGGAAAGCGACACTTCCTGCGCGGTCTGACAGACCACCTGGGAATATTCAGCAATAGAGAAGGGACGTACTCTAAAAAGGCGGAGTAAATAAATGCCCTGCACATACATACAGAAGCGGTAGCGAAAGTACAGGTTTTTCCGCGTCAGGCAAAGATTGTTTTCCACACAATGTTAATAACTTTTATAAATAATTGATTATCAGTAACTATAAAAAATGGCTACAAATGTTAAAAATGTTGGTAACTCGTGTGGATAAAATTCCGGACCATTTTTGAAAAAGCCTCGGATTAGTGAAACGACAATATTTAAGCCCTTATTTTTGAGAAATAAAGGCGTGTCCGGCCTTGAAAAAATGGCAACTACCCGCTGTGGAAAAAATATTGAAACCGGATTTTGAGCGTATTTTCCATGCCGTGTATAACGGCCCTTGCTTCCGTGCATGAAACAAAAAACGGATTCACTCCCGGAATACGGCCTTGACCTGCCGGGCGCGTTCGGCCCAAAAAACGGCCACGCTGCTGTGCGGGTTCCGGCAAAGCCAGACCCCCGTGCCTTTCTCGCGTGCCAGTGGATTCTGAATCCTGCCGATCAGTTGAATATCGCCGAACAACCCTTGCACGTCGTCACCGGGCTCATCGTCGTTGATATAGACAAGCGCCGTCACCGAAGGGGATATGGTATCCGGCGCCCACAGGCGGTATGAGTCCGAAAAACTGATGACCTGAGAGCCCTTTGGCAGTTTCTGTGACAGATGTTCGGCCGCTCCGGCTTCGCCGTAATTTTCTCCGTATATTATAAACGGCTGGTCGCCCGCCCGGACAATGGCGGTATCCACCAGGCGTCCGATCTCGTCCCAGCCGAGCATGTCGGCAAAATCCTGCGGCAGGGGGTGCAGCTCGCCGTCTTCCCAGCGTACCGCGCCGTCGATACCGGCGTCGTATGTCAGCCAGTGAAAATAAGAGACGGCTTTATCACCCGAATACAGCGGTATGCCCACCGGCACGAGCGGCAGGGCGCTTACGGCTACCACGCCTGCGAGCGCCGCTTTCTGCCACGATTGTTTCAAAAATTTATCCCAGAAAACCGCGCCTGCGGCAAACAATACCGGATAAGCACCGAGGGTGTAGTAACTTTTGCCGCTCAACGCGAGGAAGATCGTCAAAAGAGCCACGTAAAACCAGCCGAACAAACGGTAAGGCTCCATCGTCTTTGCAAACAAAAGAAACAACAGACCTGCGAGCCAAAGCAGGAATCCGGGCCCGTGCATCAGGAACTGGTCGAGCAGAAAATGAACGGGCTGCACATTGTGCAACTGGTTTCTCGCAAGTTCCTCCATATGGTGTACCACCGGGAAATG
>JAKOXM010000142.1 GCA_029781095.1 Bacteroidota bacterium | reverse complement strand
GGCCGATTTGCCGGAGAAGTTCATCCGCCGCCCGGATGTTCGGATGACCGTCCAGCAATCCGAGAAAAGCATCGGGCGGTATCTTTTGCCTGTTAAAAAAATCTTTCCGGGCATTGTACACAGCCGTACGGAACCCGGATTGATCCAAAACGGCCAACAGGTCGTCGAAGCACCTGCGGACGATCAGGGATTGTTCCGTTTCGGAGATTTTTTCTTCCGGCCACGATCCCGACAATTCATTCAGGAATGACGAAGGCAACCCGGCGGTACGGATTAGCATCATTGGAAAAACCCTGACATGCTCGTTGACCATAGGTAGTGGGCCGGCTGCGATATTTCCGGTACATTTTTGCCGGCAACTGGCCTTGATGCGCTCGCCGGCATTTTGTCGCAAGGTTCAAAGTTCTCCCGATTTCTTAGCATGAAAAACGTCTTTCTCGCTGTATTTATCTTTTGGTCGTGTCCTGGCAAGGCCCAGCAACAGGGAAGTCGTGACTTTTTGTGGGGTATTGAAACGGGTTTTGAGTCGCAACTCACAGGCATACAACCCCTTGACTCAGGCGAGCCCGATCAGGTACAGGCAGCAGCGGAACGCCACGCCATAGGCGTCAGTATGGGTGTATTCGGCCGGTGGCAAGTCTGGCGAGGACTGGCGGTACAAACGTCCCTGTCATTGTCAAATGTCGAGGCTAAAATTCGCTTTGACCGAAATGTAGCGCAAAACTTCAGGTTTACTGACCTGGAAGTGCCCTTGCACATCGTATTTACCAATCCACAGGGGCACTTTCCTCTGCGCGGTTCTGCACATCTGGGCGCGCGGCTCGGCTGGAATTTTGCTGCGCAACCTTCCAATAATTTGTCGCTCCTGCACGAATGGCTGGCTCTGGACGCCGGTATGGGGGTAGAGATCCGGCTCAAAAACTGGAGACTTCAACCCGAACTGGCCTATTCGCACGGGCTCAACAACCTGCATGATGTTACCAATGCAAAATACGACTGGTTGATAGGGCGTGTCGTACGCGACCGCTTGAGTATCAGGGTGCTGTTGTGGAAATTCCGCTAATCGCTTCCTGTCGGCTCCGCATTCGAAGCCATAAATGCTGCTGCGCCTTCCAGTTCATCGAAAAACGCCTGCCCGTATTTACGTATCAAAGCGCTTTTAAGAAACTGATATACAGGAACTTGTTCCTTTTTCCCAAGTTCGCACGCTGCCGAACAAATGTCCCACTCGTGATAATTAAGCGCTTCAAAGCCGAGTTCTTCATTCTTTTCCACACGGATGGGATACAGGTGACAGGATATCGGTTTTTGAAAGTCTGTGGCGCCGGATTTCCAGGCCTGTTCGATCCCGCATTTGGCGATGCCAAGCGCATCGTAGGTCATATAGGCGCAGGGGCCATTGTCGATAAGCGGCGTTGTCCATTCCCCCGTCTCCTCAAAACGAATATACTTTCCCTGCTTTTCTATCACGGCAATTCCTGCGGGACTAAGGAATGGCCTTACTTCTTCAAAAATTGAATCCAGCACCGGCAATTCCAGAGGCTCCAGCGGGGCGCCGTAGTCGCCTTCCCAGCAACAGGCCCCTTTGCAGGCGCTCAGGTTGCAGATGAATTGTTGCTCCACAACGTCATCGCTGACAAGTATATCCTGGACAATGATCATGATCGCGCTATTTTTCTGTCAGTTTATCCAATAATTCCTGCATGCGCCGCCGTTCGTCTCGTTTTTGGATGGCCGTCGGCGGCACAACGCGCTCGGCACAGTCTGCCAGTGCGCAACGTTCGCAGGTAACATTTACCTGGGTATAAGGAATGGCGGGATCGTTCCAAAAGCGAATGGTTCGTTTTGTATGGTCATCGAGCAAAACACCAAGCGTTACGCTGACATTGCGGCCGACGGTCGGGTAGCCCGGTTTGGCCATGGCGATGCAGAGGTACTCTTCATTCGTGTCGATAAAAGCCGCACGCTGAATGCCCGTAAGCAGACTCGGCTGTTGCTTCGCGGCGCCCGAATCCTGTTGTTTTTTCAAATCGCCCAGCAAGGTCAGAGAAAGCCAGCGCCGGCAGTAGTGCTCATTCAGGCCGGAGGCGTGGGGCTGATGTCGACGGTTCAGATGCAATTCCTTGTCAATATCGAACCCGTTGCGATCCAGATCGTGGATAAAACGGAGGAAAAATACCTTTTCGAGGCTGAAATCATGGGTCAGCACATTGAAGCGCTGAAACAGGACTTCCGGACTGGCCTGATATTTCGCCACCATATCGAGCAATAGTTGGCCATCCCATCTGTCTTGTTTGAAAAAATGTCCGACATCGCGCACAAATGCGTGGCGGTTGATCAGAATTGCGACTGCAAAATAGGCGGCCTTGTAGTTATTCAGGGTTTCTTCGAAGGAATTGACCCGAAGCAGGCTGGAAGCGAAAGGGCGCTCTTTTAAACCCAAAACATTGAATCCAGTTCTTTAGCCAACTGGAAAGCGCGCTGTCGCTCACTCAGCCGGTTGTTCAGCAAAAGGCGGCGTTTGTGGGGATTGAACAAGGACCGGAGGCTCTGTAACTCCGGATAAGTCCCGAGTTCGTTCTCGTCAATGGTGTAGCCGAACTGATCGCGCAGCAAATCGGCCAGCAGAGCCGACGGCACGCCTCCATTTGCCGGAACGCTGTGTTTCTGCACATATTCATCTGCTGCAATCTCGATTTCTTCGAAATAGTTGGCCCGCAATTCCTGGTAGGCGCGCAAGGCGGCAAAAAAGAAATTTTCGTC
>JAKOXM010000119.1 GCA_029781095.1 Bacteroidota bacterium | reverse complement strand
CCCGACAGCGCGTTGATAATTTCGTCTACTCCGGCATCGATGCCTTCGGCATAACGCTCCTGTTTAAAATATGGGATCATCGTGTTGCGAATAATCCGGCCTGCGGTAATGTCCGGCAAGGCGCCCTCTACGCCGTAGCCGGTAGCGATAAAGGCGCCGCGCCCCGGCTGTTCGGTTTTCACAAGCAGCACCACGCCGTTGTTTTTACTTTTTCGCCCGATACCCCAGCGATTACCCAATTCGAAGGCATATGACGCCTTGTCGTAGTCGCCGATATCAGGCCGTATCATCACCACGATCTGGGTCGAGGTGGAATCGTAATATTGAATGAGTTTTTGCTCCAGCGCCATTCGTTCCCCGGCGGAAAGCCAGCCCGCATAGTCGTGGACGTAGACGGCCGGATCGGGTTTGGGCGGAAACAATTCGCTGTCCGACTGGGCCGACAGATGAAAAGGCAGCAGCAGTAGCAACATGGACAGTCGGGCAACAACGTTGCGCAACAAGCGTTTGCCGTCCTTCGTCAACCGCCCACCGTCAACCGTAAATAATGTCATCAGGTAGTTCATTTTCGTCTTTTTCTTCGTCTACGGGAAAATGTTGCCGGAGTCGTTCGCCGATCTGGGTAATCACATGGCAAACGCCGTCTGCTGCTTCGTCGCGCTGGAGGTGCTCGCGAAGCAGGTGTTTTTCGGCATCCCAAAACCGGAAGCCGACCTTTTCGTGAATGCCTGTATCGCCCCAAATGGCGAAGTTGTGCGATTTTTCGGCCAGATAAACCAGTACGCCATTTCGGGCTTTGGTATTGAACATCCCGAACAACTGGAATACTTCGGCTGCCCTTTCCACCGGGTGATCTCGCATGCAAAAGTCTTCCACGAAGACGCGTATCTCTCCCGACGTCCGGCGTTCAGCCGACCGGATGGCCTGTACGATGCGGGCTTCTTCTTCTTTTGTGAAAAGCATTTTTTTATTTGGTGGTAGAGGGTGACGATACAAACTGCCGTATAAGCAGGTCGAGGTGGTTGAGGATGGTTAAAAATACAAATTGTTGATTATCAGCAATATATAAATTTTAGTAAGCCTCTCCAAGTTTTTCTCAACCTGCTTATCAGACAGTCTCTGCTATTAAAACTGCACCTTCGGTGCGTTTTCCGAACCGGCGGCCGCCTGGAAATAGCCCTTGGGTGAAAATCCAAACATCCCGGCAATCAGGTTTGTTGGAAAACGGCGGATATATGCATTGTAATCCTGTACGGTTTCATTGAAATTTTTGCGCTCGACCGATATCCGGTTTTCAGTGCCTTCCAGTTGTTTTTGCAAATCGAGGAAGTTTTGATTGGCCTTGAGGTCCGGATAATTTTCCGATACGGCCAACAGGCGTCCCAATGCGCCGGACAAGCCCTGTTGTGCCTGTTCGAAGCGCTGAATGGCCTCGGGAGTAAGGTTATTCGCGTCTATCTTTACCTGGGTAGCCGAGGCACGGGCCTGGATTACCTGCAGAAGCGTCTGCTGCTCGAAATTGGCATAACCTTTCACCGTATTCACGAGGTTGGGAATCAGGTCGGCCCGGCGCTGGTATTGATTCTCTACCTGCGACCAGGCTTTCTTCACCATCTCGTCCTTGTTGACGGCGCTGTTGTATGAACCGCACATGCTGAAAACGAGCACGGCAGCCAGAGCAAGCAAGATGAGCGGGAGGTATTTGCGAAAGTCCATCATAGTTTGAAACGTTTGGTTAGATGTTTGTTTTGAAAATTCCTGTGCGAAAATAGGGATTCAGGTACAAGCTGGCGTATTATTTCGATGGAAACACAAAAAAGCCGCAAACCCGGGGTCGGGTTTGCGGCTCAATAAAAAACTTTTGCCATCAGCCGGGGCAAATGACATTCCTCTTAGGTACGTTATTTCACAATGGTGATATCACCTTTAAATAGCACGATGCTGTTGTCGATCAGCTCAATTTCCGCGTAATAGACAAATACTGCCGGTGCAAGGAGTTTTCCGCGAAGACGGCCGTTCCAGCCAAACGCAGGGTCGTTCGGCAGGAAGTTCTCTTTCACGAATACCTGTTCGCCCCAGCGGTCATATATCTGGAACGATTTGACTTTCCGTACCTGTTTGTCATCGGCGAAGATGTAAACGATGTCGTTTTCACCATCTTCATCCCAGGGCGAAAATGCGTTCGGGATGTAGATATGCGGTTCGTTGTCAACCCGGATCAATACCCGGTCGGTGGCTTCGCAGCCATCGCCGCTTATGACCGTCACTTTGTATTCCGTAGGTTTGAACGGTTTTGCAATGGGCGACAGCAGATCAAGAATGTTGTAGCTCGAGAACGTCAGCCCCTGAAGCGGTGTCCAGATCACGGTATCGATCAGGGCCAGCGGATAGCCGGGCGGGAGCACCGCTTCCAGTTGTATCGAATCGCCAAAATCGATGCTGATCTGGGTCGGGAGGGTCACAGCAGGATCCGGCGCCTTCGGCACATTCAGGACTTTGTGAAATTCGCAGCCGTTGGCGTCTTGTATCCAAAGGTCATAGGAACCCGGTGTAATCTTGGTGAAGTCCACTTTTGACACGAAGGTTTGACCATTGTTGATCGAATACAGGTAAGGCGGGAATCCGCCGCTGACCTGCTCGAAAGTGATCATACCGTCATTGTCCTTGCAGGAAGGCGGATCCAGCGTGACAATAAAGTCGTTTGGCACGTTCGTTTCCACCATTACCTGCACGAGGTCGGTTTGCGTACAGCCAGTGTTCAGGTTGGTCACCGTAAGGGTATAGGTGCCTTGCTGGTTTACCACAGGTGTGAGGGTATTGGCCCCCGAAACGATATTTCCGCCCTGGGTGCTCCATGCATAACCGTAGGTAGAGCCGGTTGAGCCGGAACCCTGCAGCGTTACTTTATCCACCGAACAGGTAAGTGTAAACGGAGTGCCGGCTTCCGCTGCGGGCAGGACGATATTGTCGGTCACCGCAACAGAGGCCGTATTGGAACAACCGTTGTTATTATTCAATACCGTAAGGGTATAATTGCCCATCGCGTTAACAATCGCCTGACTGCTTGTCTGCCCGCTTACGAAACTTCCCGTTTGTGTGGACCAGTTATAGGCTATATATGGTCCGGCCGGCGAACTGGTAGCCGTGAGTGGCACCTGAAGCTGCGTACAGGTAATCTGTCCGGGCGTGGCTATTACCACCGTGGGCTGCTGTGTATCCGTGTTTACAAGCACATTATCGGTCGAAGTACAGCCATTGGTTTGATTCAGCACGGTAAGCGTATAGGTGCCGCCCGCCCCGATGGTGGGTGTAAGACCATTGCCGCCGCCAAGTATCTGGCCGTTCGGGGTAGCAGACCAGGAATAAGTGAAGTTATTACCCTGGCTGGAACCCGCGCCGTTGAGTTGGAGCGTCGTGACCGCGCATGTCAGCAGTCCGTCTGTACCGGCATTGGCAGTCGGGGCTTGAATATCCTGCGCCACCTGCACGTTCGCGGATTGCGTGCAGCCGTTTACCGTATTTGTTACCAGCAAGACGTATGTGCCGGGGCTATTCACCACGGGTTGCAATTTGTCGGTCATATTGACAAAATTGCCACCGGTCGTCGTCCATTTATAATCCATATTGTTGCCACCACTTGAGCCCGTGGCGTTCAGAACAACCTGACTTGTCGTGCAGGTCAGGGTGGCAGGTTGCTGAATGGCAGCCACCGGATCCGTCTGATTGACAAGTACTGTTACGTTGTCCGTGCTGGTACAACCGTTTTGCTGGTTGGTTACCACAAGAATATAATCACCACCCGCATCGACTTTCGGGTTCAGGGAAGTGCCGCCACTGACGATGTTACCACCGTTGGAAGCCGTCCACTGGTAGCCGTAATTGCCGGGCGATGTTACCGATCCGGCAAGGTTTACCGACAGCGTTGTACACGTGATCGTCTGCGATTGCCCCGCGTCGATCACCGGAAGCGCAATATCCTGCGTTACCTGGATCGTGGCATCTTCCGTACAGTTATTGGTCGTGTTGGTTACCACGAGCATATATGTTCCGGGTGCATCGATCGTCGGCGTCAATGTGCCGTTGCCCAGGGTAATGTTACCGCCATTGGAGGCCGTCCACTGGTAGGTGAATTCAGGCCCGGTGCTGGATCCGTTGCCGTTCAGGTTTGTACTTTTGAGGGTGCAGGTCAGCACCGGGGGGTTGGCTATTACAGCCAGCGGGATGTCGGTAGCCTTGGTAATCTGGACGCTTGAAGTTGCGGTACATCCGTTGGTATTATTGGTTACCAACAAGTTATAGGTCCCTGCCGCATCTACCGTGGGTGTCAATATATTGGACGGAGTCGTGAAATTTCCTGTAGGACTCGTCCACTGGTACGAAAAGTTAGGCCCCTGACTGCCGGTTGCCTGCAGGGTAAATGTAACCTGCTGACAAGTCAACTGGAAAGTCTGCCCTGCGTTGGCTGCCGGCTGGGCGAAATCGGTTGTAAGCGTTACGGCATCCTGCGTGGTACACCCGTTTGTCACATCCGTGACGACCACCACAAATGATCCGCCCTGGTTGGCGATCGGAGAAGCCGTATTTGCGCCGGAGATAATTCCCTGACCCGTCCAGGCAAAGGTATAATTCGGCCCTACGGGGTTACCCGGTCCGCCAAGCGGCAGTTGCGGGTTGAAACAATTCAGCACCTGGTCAGGACCTGCATCGGCCGGCGGGTTTACGATATTTTGGTTGACTGTAATGGCCTGTTCGGATGTGCATCCGTTGGTGGCATTACTGATCACCAGCGTATAATTGCCGGGAGCATTGATGACAGGCGTAAGCGTACTGTCGCCGGAAAGGATACCTGGTCCCGACCAGTTATAGGATATATCGTTGCCCGTGCTTGAGCCGGCTGCATTCAGGGTGATTTGTGCTACGTTACAATTCAGTATGCCCGGCGTCGCAATTTGCACCACCGGATCATTAGCATCCTGCAGAATCTGCACCTGTGCGGTTGAGGTACAACCGTTTTGTGTGTTGGTCACCAGAATCTGGTATGTGCCCGGCTGGTTTACCTGCGGACTTTGAATATTTGCCGGGGTCACAAAATTGCCGCCAGGACCGGATGTCCATTGGTAGGTGAAATTCGGGCCCGTGCTCGACCCGCTGCCGTCCAGCGTCAGTGATGGCTGCGAGCACAACAGGGTCTGCGTTGTTCCGGCGTTTGCTGCGGGCGGCGCGAGATCGTCCTGTACGTCTATGTTGAATGTAGCCGTGCAGTTGTTTGCAGTATTGGTCACCAGGAGTGTGTATTGGCCGGATGCCCCGACCGTAGCCGTGCCGTTGGTTTGGTCGATAATCTGACCGTTCGACGTGCTCCAGTTATAGGTAAATCCTGGCCCGGATGAAGAACCGTTCGAATTCAGCGTAATCTGGGGAATGGCGCAGGTAATTATCCCGGACGCCGATGCGGCTGCCGTAGGCAGACTGGAGTTGCTGGAGACTACGGTTGAAGCGGTGGATGTACATCCATTCGTGTTGTTCGTCACGATCAGGGTATAGGTCCCCGTCGCTGTTGCCGTGGGTGTCAGGGAATTTCCTCCTAGACTGATCGCTCCCCCGTTGGTGGCAATCCATTCATAGGAATAATTCAA
>JAKOXM010000103.1 GCA_029781095.1 Bacteroidota bacterium | reverse complement strand
CATGGTGGTTTCTGGATCAAAAAGACGGCATAGAAAAGCAGATCAACGCGCTATCCAATATGGGCATGCTCAGCCATTTTGTGGGCATGCTGACCGACTCGCGTTCATTTTTGTCGTATCCGCGTCACGAGTATTTCCGCCGTACCCTTTGTAATCTGTTTGGCCACGAAATAGAAAACGGTGAACTCCCGGGCGAGTTTGAATGGATCGGCGAGATCGTACGCGATATCAGTTATCGGAATGCCGCATCCTATTTCGGATTCTGAAACTTCAAACATTTTTTTTATAATATATTGATATTCAATGTCTACCGTTGTTACATTTGGTGAAATCATGATGCGCCTGACGGCCCCGGACCGGCAGCGGTTTTCACAGGCAACGTGCCTCGGGATTACCTATGGCGGCGGCGAGGCAAACACCGCAGCGGCACTGTCCCAAATGGGCGTCCGGGCGGCGCATGTGACTGTATTCCCTGACAACGATCTGGGCAGGTCGGCATCGGCTTTTTTCCATAAATCGGGTGTCGATACGACATATTTTCTGTCCGGTCCTGGCCGCCTTGGCTTGTACTTCATGGAAGTAGGCGCCGGTATAAGGCCCAGCCGGATCGTATACGATCGCTATGAATCGGCATTTGCCAAACTGGATCCGGCCGGTTTCGACTGGGAAAAGATATTTGACGGAGCGAAATGGTTTCACTGGACCGGCATTACCCCTGCCGTGTCAGAAGCAGCGGCGCAGGCATGCACGGATGCGATACGAACCGCCCGGCGACTCGGGCTTACCATCAGCACCGATGTGAACTACCGCAGGGTGTTATGGCAATACGGCAAAAAAGCCTCTGATGTGATGCCTTCACTCGTGGAGGAATGCGATGTAGCGGTATGTACCGAAGGAGATGCGGCTGATATATTCGGCATACAATCCGCGGGCTTTCTGAATATGGCCGAACAAATGAAACAACGCTTCCCCAATCTTGGGAAAATCATAGCCACGCGGCGTGATACACTGAGTGCCACGCACAACCGGCTCACAGGCATCTGTTTCGACGGGAAAGGATACCACGAATCACCCACATTCGATCTTAATCCAATCGTCGACCGGATTGGCGGCGGCGACGCATTCATGGCAGGATTTATTTACGGTTCGCTGCATTTCGACGATCAGATGCGCGCACTCTCTTTTGCTACGGCGGCTTCCGCGCTGAAACACACGATTGAAGGTGATTTTAATCTGGTGACGGCTGCCGAAATCGAACAGGTTATGCAAGGCGATGTGTCCGGACGGCTTCTTCGGTAGGCATTAAAGCGATTAAGCATTTGATTATCAATTCAATAATCAAAAACCGACAACCATTAACTACTTATGCTTGAGCAACTGAAATCATCGCCTATTGTTCCGGTTTTTTTCCATTCCGACCTGGAGTACGCCCGGCAAATCATACAGGCTTGCCATAACGGCGGACTCCGTTTTTTCGAATTCACGAACCGGGGCAAGGAGGCATTTGAGGTTTTTGGTGCGTTGAAAAAACATGCGCTGGCGCACTGCCCGGGCCTGTCGCTTGGCATTGGTACGATCTATACGGCAGCCGATGCCGAGCGGTTTCTGGCCTCCGGCGCCGATTTTGTGGTGCAGCCGGTGACCACGGAAGCCGTCGCGGCCGTTTGCAAGGCGCATGGGAAACCCTGGATACCGGGGGCCATGACGCTGAACGAGATTTGGTCGGCCTGGCAAATGGGTGCGACGGCGGTTAAGGTTTTCCCGGGTAATCTGGTCGGGCCCGATTATATCCGTGCCTTGCGGGGTCCCATGCCCGGAGTTCCGCTGATGGTCACCGGCGGAGTGGAACCCACAGCAGCCAGTATCGGCGAATGGCTTGGAGCAGGCGTACAGGCCGTCGGTATAGGTTCGCAATTATTCAAAGGTGATTTTTCGGGAGATTTCCCGGCGCTTGCCCGACATATATCCGGATTACTGGAAGGACTAGGGCTTCCTCCGGCGTCCAACTGAACCGGGCTTAAACATATTCAACAGTATGAATCAAACAATTGGAAAATACCGCTGGACAGTGGTAGCGTTGCTCTTTTTTGCCACCACCGTCAATTACCTCGACCGGCAGGTAATCGGGCTGCTCAAGCCAACCCTCGAAAAGGCTTTTTCCTGGACCGAAACAGATTACGGGAATATTGTGATGGCATTTTCGGCTGCCTATGCTCTCGGCATGCTGATTTTCGGGCAAATTATCGACCGGATCGGCACCAAAATGGGTTATGTGATATCTATTATAACCTGGAGCCTGGCAGCCATCGGTCATGCGTTTGCGCGCAATACCTTTGGTTTCGGAGTCGCCCGGGCAGCATTGGGACTTGGCGAATCGGGCAACTTTCCGGCCGCGATCAAAGCCGTAGCGGAGTGGTTCCCCAAAAAAGAGCGGGCACTGGCAACCGGTATTTTCAATTCAGGAGCAAATATCGGGGCTGTCGTGGCGCCGATCATGGTACCCTGGATTTTAGGATTATGGGGCTGGCAGGAGGCATTCATCATCACGGGAGCAATCGGGTTTATCTGGTTGATTTTCTGGTGGATATTTTACGAGATACCCGTCAGACACAAACGCCTCGGCAAGGCTGAATTCGATTACATCCACAGCGATCAGGAAGAAGACGGACAGACAGATCAACCCGTAAAATGGATGCGTTTGCTGAAGATTCGCCAAACATGGGCATTTTTCTTCGGCAAATTGCTTACCGATCCCATATGGTGGTTTTTCCTTTTCTGGCTGCCTTCGTATTTCTCCAGCACATTCCAGATCGATCTCAAAAAACCGAGCCTGGAACTGGCTGTCGTGTACACTGCAACCACCTTCGGAAGCATCGGCGGCGGGTATTTATCGGGTTATTTCATACGGCTGGGCTGGCCGGTATTCCGCGCCCGCAAAACCGCCATGTTTATTTTTGCTCTCTGCGTGGTGCCCATCATTCTGGCCAAATATGCCACCAATGTCTGGGTCGCAGTCGGGCTGATAAGCCTTGCAGCCGCAGCACACCAGGCCTGGAGCGCCAATATCTTCACCACGGCTTCCGATATGTTTCCCAAAAAAGCGGTCAGTTCGATCGTCGGTATCGGCGGGATGGCCGGAGCCGTCGGCGGCATTTTGTTCCCCATGCTTGTCGGACGTCTACTCGATTTTTACAAAGCAGCCGGTGACATTACGGTCGGATACAACCTGCTGTTTGTCATTTGTGGTTGCATGTACCTTTTGGCCTGGGGGATCATGCATTTGTTTACGCCCAAAATGGAAAAAGTGCAAGTGTAACCGGTGTGCGACATTCTTTTTGCAAACAGAAACAATATTTTAATGTACTCAAGATCAGCATATTGGTTATTTGTTCTGCTTGTTTTTGGTCAAACGGCATTACAGGCGCAATCGAGTCTTCCGCTTGCGGAAAAACCGTATGTTTCGGAGGTGTGGGTCTCCGACCAGGGCGACGGCATTTGTCTTCGGGATTACAATCTGAGCATCGATGCCGGTAACGTGATTGTCCGCTACATGCGTTTCCGGATGGGTGATGAAGCCAGGCAGCAGGACGACGCCCTGACCTGCCTGCGCCGGAAGAACATTATCATCGACCATTGCTCCATGAGCTGGTCCACCGACGAATGTGCATCGACATACGATACGGAGAACGTGAGTATGCAATGGTGCCTGATCGCCGAAAGCCTCAATAAATCGGTGCATCAGAAGGGCGCTCACGGCTACGGCGGCATCTGGGGCGGCAACAACGCATCTTTTCACCATAATCTGCTGGCCCACCATACCAGCCGGAATCCCCGTTTCTGCGGCTCCCGCTACCACCACCATGCCGAACGGGAAGTCGTCGATTTCCGCAATAACGTAATTTTTAACTGGGGGCACAACAGCGCCTACGGCGGCGAGCAGGGAAATTACAACATGGTGAACAATTACTATAAGGCCGGTCCGGCCACATTAAAAAACGTACGGAACCGTATTGTAAACCCGAGTTTCGCCGGTCGGCAAATTCTATGTGGCTGGCAACTACGTAGACGGATTCCCGGAAATCAGCCGGGACAACTGGGCGGGAGGCGTACAATGCGAAGCGCTTGATTCGGTTCACCTGACACAACCGGTTCCCATGCGTGTAGAGCTGCCGGTCGAATCTGCGCAACAGGCTTACCTGGCTGTCCTCGACCGCTCTGGCGCCAGTTTGCACCGCGACGCGTTCGACGCGCGCATCGTGCAGGAAGTGCGCTCCGGCAAACCATCCTATGGCGATGTCATTATCGACAGCCAGAAGGACGTGGGTGGATGGCCCGCTTTACGCACAGAAGCCGCGCCGGCCGATGGCGACCACGACGGCATGCCCGATACCTGGGAAAAAAGCCATGGTCTCAACCCCGACGCAAATGATGCTGGCTGGAACACGATGAATCAGTCATATACCAATGTGGAAGTGTATTTGAATGAACTGGTCGCATACTGATCCGGGATCGGGCTTCCCTTCAATCAATTTCAGGCGCTCTTGCAGGGTCTCAAAAGCAATCATCATTTCCCCGAATCGGCGCTTTTATTAATACCGGCAACCAAATTTTTTGTCTGCTCATAATATTAGAGTTGTTGTGGTATGATAATCAATTAGTTAGCCCAGGTTGCAAATTGCGGGTTCTTTTATCGGTATTGCCCCCAGTTTGAGTTGATCATTCATCGGATGACTGGCAGTCATCTGACGAATAAGCGAGTGGCTTGTTGGAATTTTGAACAAATATTGATTTTCAATCAGTTATAGGTGCTTTCCGACGTTGTAATTTCAGGCCTGGATTTTTGGGAACGAAGGCGATAGAGCCAGAGATTTTTGGAAACAGCAAATAAATACGCACCGATATCCTGCGCAAGTTGAAATGAATCATGGCAGATTTGGCGGCAGAGTACGATCAGGTTTTCCTGAAAAATATCCCGCGCATCATTCTCCGTGCCGCTATTGGAACGTATAAAAGAGGATGAGGCGTGGTAATACTTTAGGTACAGGTATTCGAAATCTTCGTTTTTTTCGAGGTGAAGTCTATTTAACAAATGATGCCGATCCTTGCCCGGGTATCCCCCTTGCCCGGTTTACAGAAATATCTTTTACAATATTCAGTTCCGGAATAACTTTGTAATTCATTGTCGCCTATCGGCCCCGCAGCGTATTATTGCGCATGTCCCTTGTCACACCGTACTAACTATGAAAAAACTGGTATTTTATTGCCTCCTCCTATCGGTTCTTGCCCAACAGGCAACGGCACAGATCACCATCACCAATTCGGTCTTTCCTGCGGTGGGCGACACGCTTCACTATGCTTTTGGCAACCAGCCCGGGGCGATTAATCAGATTTTTACACCGCCCGGCGGCGACCAGGTATGGGATTTGAGCAACCTGCAGGCAACCCAATACTGGGATCAGATCATGAAAAACCCGCAAACGGGTACGGCTTACGGCTCCTTCCCCGGTGCAAGTACCCTGTACAATCCACTGAATTCCAATAACCAGGTCTATTTGCTGGTTACCGGTAGCCAGGTATTTAATATGGGCTATTTTGGTCTGGACGAGTTAGGCTTGGGCCTCAATTTATTGTTTGATAAGAAGCCGGACCTGGAAGAAACCTGGGCGCCGGTCAACTTTTTTGACATCCACCAAAGCTCTTCCAATACATTATCTGCTTTCGATGCACCGATTGCGCCGCCCGTTTTGCTGAACCTGGTGCCGACGGCCGACTCCTTCCGTATCCGGGTTACGCAACAGCGGATTAGCACGATCGATGCCTATGGCACGCTGACCATCCCCGGCGGCACTTTTAATGTGCTGCGGAAAAAGCAAACCGAATACAAGTCAATGGCTGTGGATGTGAAGGTAGCGCCGCTCGGCTGGATAGATATTTCAACCATCGGCGGTCAACAGCTCCTCCCCCTGGGGACGGATACGATAACAACCTTTAATTTTCTGAACGACGTGTCCAAGGAAGCCATCGCCATTTGCACGCTCAATACCGGACAAAATACGGTAACCGGGGTTCAGTACAAAGCCGTGAATATTCCCTCCGCCACCTTTACTCCAACGCCCACCATATCGCTTTCTGCTTACCCCAATCCGGTTCAAAATACACTTTATGTACATTTCACAAACGATGCAGGAGCAACTTATCAATTACGCCTGATGAATGCATTGGGGAGTTTGGCACTTGAACAGGCAGTAAGGTCAAGCGCCGGCGAAAATGATATTTCTATTCCGGTCTCTAATCTGGCGCCAGGCGCCTATGAACTGATCCTGCTGCGCAACGGGGTATCTGTTGGCCGGTCCAGGGTAGTCAAGAACTGAGTCCGGCAAATTCATGCCGGACATGAGGCGTCGCAAATGCCCTTGAAAATGCAGATAGTGTTGGACAAATCATCCGGTACGCCGAATGAGCAGTTCCTGTTTTGCCCGTTTCACCCTGAAAATTTTCCATTTCACCTTGCTACTTCGGGGAAAACCTGCAAGCCATTTTTCCAGGGGCATATTTTTGCGTCGTGATAAAAGCACTGCAATCTATATTGTACCCATTGGGTTTCATGATGGTATGCGGGAATAGTGGTTATTCCGCATCAGTCCAGCCCGACTCCTTCGATCAATGTTTTGTGAAGGACCAGCTTGCTTTTATCGATGTCGCCGACATCATTGACCTGATCGAGGAGAATTTCACACAACTGACAGAAGAAGAGCCGACAACAAGCCGGGAGGAGCACAACCAGAACAGTTATGGCTTCGACCAGGATGCCGATTGGCCATTAAAGGGCATGTCGCCCGTTGGCGGCATGTATCACTGTTCAACGGCGCTGGTTTCAACCCAATCCGTTACCGCGCAAACGGTGCCGCTCTATCTGTTGCACCGGATTTTCCGAATCTGATTCCTTTTTTCTTCCGGCACAGTTTCCTGATGTATACACGCGTATGCCATGGACCCTCTATGCAAACTTTTGTATTGCATGCCTGCATTACAACTGTTCCTGTTTAAACGCCATACACAAACTACTATAATTTCTACTCACTTATGATCCGAATGTTCATTGCCGCCGGACTTTTGTCGCTGGTAACCCTTCAAAGTTGTACCACCGCCACTGCTGAGAAGCAAAAAGAGGAAGAACTCGTAAGCAAATTCATGGTGACCAGCCCGGTTACCATGGACACGTCCTTTATCAAGGAATATGTCTCCCAGATCCGTTCCGTGCGAAACATTGAAATCCATGCCCAGGAAAAAGGTTTCCTGCAAAACATCTATGTCGATGAAGGGCAATTTGTAAAAGCCGGGCAGCTGCTGTTCAAAATTATGCCTACCCTCTACGAGGCCGAATTGCAAAAAGCGCAGGCCGAGGTAAAGGCTTCTGAAATTGAACTGCAAAATGCCACCGCACTGGCTGAAAAAAATGTCGTCTCGCCCAACGAGCAGGCACTGGCGCAGGCCAAGCTGGAGCAAGCCAAAGCAGAGGTCACAATGGCCAAAGCACACCTTTCCTTCACCGAGATCCGTGCGCCGTTTGACGGCTACATCGACCGCCTGCCCAAAAAGATCGGCAGCCTGATCGATGAGGGAGAATTGCTGACCAGTCTGTCGGACAACAGCCGGATGTTTGCCTATTTCAACGTGTCCGAACCAGAGTATCTCGAATACAAAACCAACGCCGGGAGCAGAGGCGACAATGAAGTCAGTCTGATGTTAGCCAATAATCAGCCGCACCGGTACAAAGGAAAAATCGAGGTGATCGAAAGCGAATTCGACAATGAAACCGGCAATATTGCCTTCCGGGCAATATTCCCCAACCCGGAAAATCTGTTGCGCAACGGCGAAACCGGCAAAGTGGTGATGAGACTCCCGGTGCGGGACGCTTTGATCATTCCGCAAAAGGCGACGTACGAAGTACAGAACAAGAAATACGTATTTGTAGTCGGCAATGATAACGTGGTGCACTCGAAAGAGATCACCGTCACGGGCGAGGTACCCGACCTGTACGTTGTCCGCAGCGGCCTGTCGGCGGACGATAAAATTCTCCTTGAAGGCCTCCAAAAAGTCAAAGATGACGACAAGATCGAATTTGAATATCAGAAACCGGAG
>JAKOXM010000101.1 GCA_029781095.1 Bacteroidota bacterium | reverse complement strand
GCCCGACACGAATGATTACATCGATATTGGTGTTTTCACGGACGACAAGGTGGAAGACAGCGGGAAAAAACTGACCCAGCCGCTCTATTTGCAAAAGCACAAACTGGGCAACGGAGAACACACCATCACGGTTACTGTGCAGGGCAAACCTGTAAAAGCGGGTATTGATCCGTATAACAAATTGATTGACAGGGTGCCGGAGGATAACAAAGTGGATGTGGAGATTGAAAACTAGATCTTAATTCGATTTATAGAATTCAGACTACGAAGTCACAATAACAACAATAGTTCTTTGCAATGAAATCAAACGCACGGCAAACTTTATATACGATTATACTTTTATTATCAATGGGTTGGTTGATAGTAGGAAACTTTGCAACTCTACCTCTTTCCGTCTTCTTGATTATAATAGCTGCTCTATTTGTCATTGAAATTGGCATCTATCAAAAATCAATCGATTTGAGGAAAGCAGATAATGAAAAAACACTGAAACGGTTAAAATCAAAATTTGATAGTACAGAATTTTTAATAACAAAAAACGATAAAACCTTTATTCGTGATGTTGCATTCAAGTTTGTAGATGTAATTTATCACTCACAGAAGAAGCTTAAATCCGCAGAATCTGTCAAAGTTAAGAATACCAGAATAGGATTTGTTTGTGGCCCGATGGTCTACAATATGCTTGATTATCTGACACGTAACAATAAGTTGTTGAACAGATTGAATATCTCAACGATACAATTTGTGGCTATGAATAAAGCCGGAGAAAGCAACAGCTATTTTTATTCTGCTAATTATCTTGTCGCAGCATTTTCTTTACTATTTTCTTCAAAAAGCAAATCGTCGCCCTTGAAGGACACCAGCATTGCGTACACCAACAACCCGTATAATCAAAATTTAATTGATAATTCCAGACAAAAAATTGATATACTATTTTGCTCGATCAGCCCGATAGAGGGAGACAAACAAAGCTATATCGCAGAATGGTTGACCAGCATGTCAGAAGCGTCTAACCAACTGGGAAATCTCTATAGTTCAATCGGGGATTTTTGCCTGATTCCAATAAATACAGAAGGCTATGCAGTCGGTTCAGAGGAATTCAAATCCGAGTTGAAGAATATTATTGACCCATATCCAAATTTTGACTGGATTGGAGAAGTAAAGCGAAGTGCACAATATAATAGACCTAAAATTATTCTTCCAATCCAAACAGACACTACCGGAAGCAAAGAAGTAGAAATAAACAACCATGTCTATAAAATTACCAAGAAAGAACTAATTGCTAAAACAATATTAAAATCAGGCATTGTCGATTTATGCATTTTAAACAAAAGTCTAGCTGAAAACCTTTCATTATCCTTAGGATTCTTCCTCCTAATAGAAACATCCAAACTTAATACAGAGACAAGAATCAGACGATGTAAGGCTTTTTCCTTTACAAAGAATACCGAAGTGACAATATTGGCCTATGACCCTTTTAACAGGCTGGAAAAGGTATGCAATGTAAATGAGAAGGAATTAAAAGACGTACATGAACAACCAAGGCATGCCCCTGAGTTAATAATTAGTGAAATACCAAACGCTGAAAACCACGGCAAACATTTTATTTGGTCAACCGGAGTCGGAATCTTTAATCTGGACGTTTATGGTAAAACCGTTGAAATTGAAGTGGATAAGCACGTCAGAAAACCCGGGCAATGGGCACTGATTACTTATTATGCCGTAAAAAATGCTTTGACAAAGTTTCCTCCCAACCTTGGGAAAGCCACGATTTGGGACATGGGATGTGGGTCAGGCGTGGTAGGAATACTGGCCGCGATTAATGAAGGTGATAAAATAAGTAAAATACTATTTTCCGATATTAACATGGCAGCCGTTAGTTGCGCTAAAAAAAATACAAAAAAACATGACATTAAAAAAATAATAAACATTGAGTGTGAACAGGGAAGTTTATTCGAGCCAGCAAAAAGAAGCGATCAAAAATTCGACATAATTGCGTTTAATCCACCTTTTTTCCCAAACAGTATGTTAACTCATGGTGCTGAAAATGACGGTGGAGGAGATGGAGGTTGGGAATTGGCAAAGAAATATTGTGATGAATTATATAATTACCTTGAGCCAAATGGTACAGGTATCTTGACAATAGCCGATTATGTTGACAACAGAATGATTTTAAAATCTCTTCAGGATAAATTCGGGATATCCAATATAATTTTTGAAGACAGACTTATTTTATACCCTACTAAAACAGAATTCGATATTCCATTGAGCTATGAAGTCCAAAAAAGACATGAAATAGAAGAAAAATGTAATTATCATTTCGAGATATGCGTAATAGATAATGTCCCATTCTATGCTTGCAATATCAGATCCTATATTGCTGTAAAAAAACTAATTTAATATCAACAAGTCGTCATTTCCCGTTATTCTCCCTTTTCATATCCGCCGTCCACCGTTCAGGATCGATGGTAACCGACTTGATCCCGTCCACTGATTTATCCAGGCGAAGTTCATAGGTATCCACCGCAAAGGACCAGGGGTCGTGGGTAATGATCCTTTTCTCAGCAGGAAAGCGTTTGGTTCCGTATTGCAGATCCAGCGGAATGTAATGCCATTCCGAACTTCCGTCCCTGAATTCCACCCGCACTTCCGCCGGCATGGGCAGATCGCCGTAGTTTTTGAGTGTCACGATCGTCGCGGAAGCACCGTCAGCCGCGACTTTCTCCACGCCGTAGTCAATGGATTTCAGCGTTTTTATCCAGGATGCATAGTACCAGTCGAGTTCCATGCCCGAAGCCCGCTCCATCTCACGCAGAAAATCAAGGCCCGTCGGGTGCTTGTAGTGCCAGTCGGTGTAATAGCGCAGCATGCCGTTTTTGAAAGCATCATCGCCAACGATATATCGGAGTTGCCACAGGAAAGTTTCGGCTTTTGAATAGGAACAGAAAAAGTAGTCTTCGCTGTTTTTGAACAGGTTGGCGGGCGTACTCAGCGGCTCCGGGACACGCGCACTGTATTGCACCACGACATCTGTCGCAACCCTGCGAAGTGCGTTTGCGCTGTCCGGTGTTTCATGGGCCAGAATGTCGGACGCGGCGTAACTGGCGAATCCCTCGTCGAGCCAGGGAAAATCATTTTCATTATTTCCGATCATGCCATAGAACCAGTTGTGCATCCATTCATGCACGGCTGTTGCCGTAAGTCCCGAGCCACGCTTGGTGTTTTCCATGAGTGTCATCATGGGATATTCCATGGCCCATTCGCCGCCCTGCACGAATGAAAACTGCGGGTATAGATAGCGCCCGAATTCCGATTCGATAAACGGCAGGTTGCGTACCGCAAAATCCTTCAATTGCGCAAACTCCGGCGTGACATCCGGCGAGGGCTGGTAGAAGAAATGCAGGGTCAGGCCCTCGCGCGCCTTCACTTTTTCATGCGTATATTCGGCGTCGGCCGACCAGGCAAAGTCATGTACGTTATCGGCCTCGAATTTCCAGACGTTTACGAAGCCGTAATTGGGCGGCGGTTTTACCCCTTCGTCCTCATAACCATAACCGATGGCATTGCCGTTTTGAAGGATACCCGTGGCGGCCACAACGTATTTTTTCGGCAAGGTGATGTTCACCTTAAAGGACCCGAATTCACCGTAAAACTCCCGGCCGATATACGGATCGGCGTGCCAGCCGAAGCGGTCGTAGGCGCATATTTTCGGGTACCATTGGGTGAATGAATAGGCAACGCCTTCCGAATTGTCGCGCCCGCAACGCTTGATGGCCACCGGAACCTGCCCTTGCCATGCGATATCGAACACATCGTAATCGCCGGGTTTCAGCGGGCGGCTCAACTCCACTTCCATGATGGTTTCGTTGACCCTGTAGGATACTGCGTTGCCATTTTGCTGGACGGAAAAAATTTCCTGTTTCCCGATTTCTTCGGGTTTGAGATCGAACAGTTTTTTATTCGTCGCGAAATCTTTGGTGTGTTCGGCCCATCTGGCATAGGCGCTGTTCGGCTGGAAGGCATTCCAGTACAGGTGAAAAAAAACACGGCGCAGCGTATCCTGCGAATGGTTGTAATATTTGAGTTTTTCACGCCCCTGAACGGCATTCGTCTGGTCGTCAAGGCGAACATCCAGTTGATATTCAACACGTTGCTGCCAATACCCCGGTGACGTTTGCGCCATTAAACCCGTTGAGAAAAGAAACAAAAAAAACGTAATGCGATAGTTCATGGTGTATGTCAATTTTTTCCCGCCTGCGATTTTGCACTCGGTACCGGCGGTTTCATACGTGCCAACTCCAGTTCCATTTCGTACTGCCGGCCGGCAAGCAGTTCAATACTTTGTTGTTCATAGGAGACCATTCCCGTCAGTTGTACCCGCAAATCGTAGACGCCCGGTGAAATCTTGAACTGGCAGCGGCCATCCCACTGGGATATTCTACCATGCACCTGTGCAGGCTTTTGGCGCTGCAACAATATCGTTGCGCCGAGTACCGGCTCGTCGTACTCGTCGTGCATAAAAATATTCAGGACAGTCCTGTTGCTATCTGGCCCGTTTGAGTCTGAAAAACGCAACAAACGGCTTTTCGGCGGTTGCGGGAGGGTGTCGGTATTCGCATTACAATACACTACTGCAGGCAGGACCAGAAACAGGCAAAAAGTGAAAACCGGTTCGTACTTCATAGAGATTAAGGCTGGTAAGTGTTTCGCAGGGTCAAAATTAGCGTTATCCGCTTTTTCTCCAATATTTCGGCAACGAATCGTAACAGCCGGGTAAATTTTCTGTCATTCCATTTATGATCCGATCCACCATTTTCTCAACTGTAATTGCTGCGGCGTGGCATCGGGCGCAAGCGCTGCCGTATTTCGCTTAGCATCGAATCTCACACCTGCCTTTGACAGAAATTGTTCGAGCGGTAAAGGTTCGCTGCCTTCCACATAATCCCGGAAGAAGGTACGAATTTCAGGAAAAGTCATCGAAGTGATCACATCGAAGAGTTCCGCGTCTTTAAAAGGCTTGTCGGGTCCGTACCGCCGGGAAAGGTCGCGCATCAATTCCTGGGTGCCGTATTTTCCTTCCGACAATTCGCGCAGGCGGATGTCGAGGCAAAGGCACACCAGCGCGCCTTTCAGATAAAAATTATAGTATTGATCCTGCCGGTCCATCGCGGCCCTGCTGAGTTCGGTCAACGGAATGCTGTTGTCGAATTGCTTCATATGCAGCGCTTTGCGTTGAATTTCCAGGAGAAAATCCTCAACGGGTTCCAGTCCCTCCTTGATGGGCATATGCATCGTGGTATACTCCGTCATACCCTCATAAAGCCAAAGATGTTGAGACATCCGGGGCGCCAAAAAGTCGTAATCCTCGATTTCTTCCGAATGGACCGTCAGGGGCGTTATGACATGGAAAAATTCATGGCTCGCAATGCCGTATACAAATCTGTCGAGCAAGGAGGAATCCGTTTGAGAATTCAGCAGGCACAAGGTGGAAGCGGAATGTTCCAGACCGTCGCCGGTATACTCGCCCGGCTTGCTGTGCGAAGTATGATAAAAAAGGAATGTATAGCGGTCCACCGGTAGCGTGCCGCCGAGGTATGCGCGCTGGTGCTCCATGAGCGGTCCGATCTTTCGACCGATTTCGGCAGCGAGTTTACGGCCAGAGTCGGCATAACAGGCTACGGTTACCAGCGTATTGCCGATGTGCAGATTGACCGTGTCCGGGCGGGTGTACAGGATCGGGTTGTCCACCAGATCGCGGTAGTTTTTTGCAAAAAAATCATCTTTCTGCGGGTTTTTGGAGCGATTCTCAAGGGATGTGGCGGCAAAAAAATCTGCCGGTTTTTCAAAGCTGACATACACCGGCCACTTTTCTCCGCCGCTGAAATAGCCAAACAAAGTATTATTATTGATAACGAAGACTTTATCCTTTGTAAACGAGCTTTCTGCCGAGCGATAAAATCCCTCCTGAACGCCCGAACCGAACACCTCCCATCCGTCGTCCACTTCATAACGGATCTCATTGATTTTGTATGCCATATGGATTTTCCAGCTGTTGGTGCCGGTCCGTTCTACCGGCAGCGTGTCGTTGCCGGAAAATGCCTGAAAATGGACGATGTTGCGCCCGAAATCCATGGCTCCGTAAATACCGGGCACAATGCGGGGAAAGTTGAATACCGCCTCCTCGGTTTTGATACCGAAAACGGACAGTTTCACAGCCAGTCGGTCGTCTTTTATATCATTCAGGCTGACTTCGTAAAAGTAATTGCTACCCAGATCGGTGGGATTGAGCATTAACCCCTTTCTGGAGCAGGAAACCAAAATTAGCGGCAATAAAACAGCCTGAAAAAATCTTATCGTTAATTGCATTCGGAAATTGACATTGTGAAAAATCGGTTGGCACCGCGGTGCGAGCTCAAAATCTTTGTACCACTGCAAACGCTTTTTTCACCCGCCGGGTATCGCCTGCCGGGTGAAAAAGTTCAACAAACAGCACATAAATACCCGGCTTCGCGCGGCTTCCATCGTCGAGATCGCCATCCCAGCGAAGGCTGCCTTCTGTGCCTGCAAGTGCCTGGCGCACAAGGCGTTTGACCGGTATGCCATCGGAATCGAATATCGTAACCACACCCGAAAAACCCGGCTTTGGCAGCGTATATTGAATATCCAGAAAATCCTCATAGCCGTCGTCGTCAGGTGACAGGCGGGCCACCGGGAGCCGGATGATATCGTCGTCGGCAGCAGACGGGCTCAGCTGGCGTTGCGAATTGGGTAGCGTGGGTGTCCCGGGAGCACCGGTTACGGCAGGCGAGGCGGATGTCCAGTTGGACGGCAGATTCGTCGGCGCCCCCGGATTGATACGTTCGAGCGCAACGCCATCGCGATCTCCGGTCGACAACAGTGCATTGTGGAAATCAGCGTTGTAGTCAAAGGAGTCCACAACAACCGTTTCTCCGTTTTTGGACCAGTAGAGGGTGATATTGCCTTCATTGTCGGCCAGGGAGGGCAAAGCATTGTCAAGCACATGTTCAGGATGAATATTGGCAAATGTGTTGCGAATGTTATTCGGAAACGCCGTAAAAACATCGTATTGTCCGGGTAAAAACAGGCGTTTTGTGGCTACCTGGGCGATGCTTGCTCCGCCGGAAAAATTGGCCACAAAAAAATCCGGCCAGTTGAAAATCTTGTTGCTTCGGTTGTAGAATTCGACATAGCGCCCGTTGCCGGTAGCCGGGTTAAACATAATCTCATTGACCACAATATCCTGTTTGTCAGGCTTTTCCGTGAGTCCGGTATAAGCCGTATCTGTGGAGGGAACTGCATTCCCCGCGCAATCGGCCAGAAAGGGCGCTGCGGTGACGGCATAAACGGTCGAGGTTTGAAGCGGTTCGGAAAGCAGCAAGCGGATGGCTGAACGGTCGTCGGGCATTTGTGTTGCCGATGCTATGGCCCGGGGCGGCTCGATATGGTAAGCGGCGGTATTTTGCGTGGCCACTTTATCCAGGCCCTCCGAAAACGTGAGCAACAAGGAACCCGCCGATTCGGGGAATACCGACAGCAAACGAGGCGCCGTATCGTCGGCGGTATTTTGAAATGACGCATTCTGCGCAGCGGGCGTCCCGCCCGGCAGAACCGGGCATGATTGCCAGTTGGGCCGGGCAAGGCAGGGCAAACCGGGGTTGATGCGCTCAAGCGACCAGCCGCCACCGTCCTTGTCAGGGTCGGTATGCCAATCGATATTGTAAGGGACGCGATCGATGACATTGCCATTCAAATCGCTCAGCGTCAATACGTCTCCGTCGTTGTTGAGTATCGTGCTGCTGAAGGGGACGCCGACTACGATACCCGGCGTGACAGCCTGCATCTGCGCAGCATTGGCCACAGAAGTAAGCACAACGTAGCCTTCCGGGGGGAGTAGCCCGGCCGGCAAACTTACGGGAGCGCCTGTGGCATCCTGAATACGCAGCGTGGAAAGATCGATGGTCTTGGAGGAACGATTGAACAGTTCCAGCCACTCTGCTTCGGGCAGGCCTGCGGAAGGCGTCGGATCAGCCATGATCTCGTTGATCAGGACATCGAATTCGCTCGCAATATCTATTTTTACAAATTGAAAATCAGCCGTTTGTACAAGGCTTTCATTTCCGGAAACATCCTGTACGGCTTCGGACTGCAAAACGTAATTGCCGGTTGGGAGGGACGTCTGAAGCGCAAGCCGAACGGTTCTCTGATCGCTCAGTAAAACAGCCGATCCGGGCTGCCCCACCCCGCCGCTAATTGTATAGTGGGCGGGGTCGGAAGCAGAAATCGAGTCGAGGTTTTCATTAAAAACGGCGCTCACCGTGTTGGCGTCATCCGCTTTTGCAGAGATCAATACCGGAGGCTGCGTGTCCGGCACATCCGGGAGAACCGATACGTCGTCAAAATAAAATTTGTTGACGTTCGATGCTGTGTATACGCATTGAAAGCCGAAATAGTGGCCGGCGCCACCTGTCCAGATACCGTCGACCATACTGCACTGCAACTGGAATGCATTGTTTCCGGCTGCGGCTTCCACTTCCCAGACTCCCGTGGCCCTGCGTTTTATCCGAAGGCGGATATCAGGGTTGCTTGCCACAAGACCGGGTTGGCCGGATGCAAGCAAGGTTTTCAGGCCCGCATCCTGCCGGTAAAGCCGGAGCGCATCCAGGCTGCCCGTTTCGCCAATCTCAAGGAAATAGCCGTTCGCCACGGACAGGTCGGGCTGGTCGGCAAGCAAAAATATGCGCAGCAAATTGTTGTCGGAAGGCGCAAATGCCAGCCGGAAGCGAAGCGTCCAGATCGCGCTGTCGGGAATGTTTCCCTGCACAACCAGTACGGATGTTCCGGCGCCGGGAGCGGCGAGCTGGAGTTCGCCGGTGGCATTAACAGTAAAATTTGCGATATCGCCCTGCCAGACAGGGTTTTGTGTAAAGTTTCCATCCGAAAAATCATCGGTGATCTGCGAATAGGAAGCGGATTTTAGATAGAAAAAGCAAATAAATGCCAGGAGGAAGCGTATTGTATTCATGCTGAAAAGAAGCTTTGGTCGTTATATTATTTTGTGCGTAAACTTAGTTCAAATGCGCTATTTATCCTTTCTCTTAAGTCTCCTATTTGCTTGTTGTCAAAATGAAACGCCTCATAATCAATTGGTTGTTGTCTTTCCTGAAACACCCTTGCGCGAATCGCCCGGTACAAAAAGCAAGGTGCTGGGCACACTCGCCCCGGGCGAGCCGATCACCGACATGCAAGAGGTAAGCCGCTTCGAATCAGTCCTTTATTTCAACGACCAGCGCCACCAGTCACCGTGGATGCAGGTGAGAACGGCAGATCAAAAAACCGGATGGGTATTCTGTGACGCCGTTCGGCCGGCGCAGTCAAACCCGGACTGGAATCTTCAGCAGCGCCTGAAATGCTATTTCGGCGATGCCGTAACCGGGCGCCGAAACCAATTTGTCAGGACGGCGCCGCCGGATGACCCGGCAGCCCGTGCAACTTTCTACCGCGAAGCGATGGCTTTGCGCGACACCATGGTATACCTGCTTTCCCGGCGGCCCGAGCCGGAAGCAGGCGTTTTTCAGCCCGATTTTTCCTGGCTCGGCGAAGTATTGCCGCATTTTGTGTACCAAACAATGGCCGGCAGCGAGCCCTGTCTCTTTGCCGATTATCGATATTGGTACCGGGAGGCGGCACAGCGCGGAAATGCAGCAGAAGTTGCCTTTTTCAACGCCTGTCTGACGGCCTTTGCCGCCGACAGCATAGAATCTTCGTTCCCGGTCTGGAAATTTCAGATTACCGACCGCGAAGCCGTGAGCCAGCTCGGAAAGCGCCATCATCTGGCCATGTTGGAGGCTATTCAGTCCGCCCTGGATGCCGGGTCGCTGTTCAGGCCGGAACTTGTGGCATTTAAGGAATCTTTGCTGGCGGACATTCTGGATAAAGACATGAAATATTGGCAGCCTAATGAACTGATTATAAAAGAATTGGAGGAAATAATTTCCGGCAATTTCGGTTGCCTGGATGACACTGACCGGGCTTCCATCCGGGCCAGAATGGCGATGTTTGAAAATCCCGAAGCAAACGGGATAAAGGTTAATTTACGCAGTGGTGAATAGAAAATTAAAGACCGGTAATTGGAGATTGGAGATCAGGTGCGTTAGTTTTGCCGCTTCATTTCACAACGCTGCATTAACCTGCCAAACCACCCATAATATATGAACAAAATGATCGCCCGCTTCTCCGAGCAATTGGACGAAGCCCTGAAAATTGCAGAAAAAGTATCCTTAAAGAAACATAGTGCCCCTTTCCGCTCGGTCTTTATTTCCGGGCTCGGCGGCAGCGGAATCGGCGGCAACTTCGTGCAGGAGTTTGTGCGCCCGTACTGCAAGCTCCCCGTTGTCGTCAGCAAGGGCTACCAGGCTCCGGCATGGGTCAACAAACATACACTTGCCATCTGTTCCTCCTACAGCGGCAACACGGAAGAAACATTGAGCACCCTGGATCAACTGCTCGGCACGGGCGCCAAAATCGTTTGTGTCTCCTCCGGCGGCAAACTCATCGAACTGGCAAAATCACACGGTCTCGATTACGTCCGGTTGCCGACGGGCTGGAGCAGCCCGCGCGCCTGCCTCGGGTATTCGGTCGTAACCCAGTTGGGTGTGCTGCGTGCTGCGGGGCTGATTCCACTCAAACTGTTCACACAGGTAAGAAACGCGCAAAAACTGCTGAACAGGGATGATGCCGACATCCAGAAAAAAGCGAAAAAGATCGCCGGATTTCTCGTCGATAAAACGCCGGTACTTTATATCGCCGACAACATGGAGGCGGTAGCCGTACGCTGGCGCCAGCAAATCAACGAAAACGCCAAAATGCTCGCCTGGCACCACGTCGTGCCGGAGATGAACCACAACGAGCTCGTCGGCTGGCGCAACAACCGCCCCGATGTGGCTGTGATCTGGCTGCGCAACCGCGACGATTTCCACCGCACCTCCGTCCGCATGGATATCAACAAAGAGATCGTGGAACACTTCACCGCCACTTCTATCGAAGTATGGTCGAAAGGCAAATCACCGATTGAAAAGGCCTTCTACCTTGTCTATCTCGGCGACTGGATGTCCTATTTTCTGGCTGAAATCCGTGATGTCGATCCGGTCGAGATCAAGGTCATTGATTATCTGAAAGGTGAGTTGGCCAAGGTCTGAGGGGGTTATTCGGGTTAGCGGGTTTCGGGTTAGCGGGTTCAGTTGGTGTCTGTTGACGGAAATTGCCTCTTAATGCTATTGCAAACTTCAAAGTTCAAACTGCCATGATACAATTTGATCATACAACGGCCCGGACGTTTATTGCCGACCACGAACTCGAAGCCATGGAACCGCAGGTAGCGGCCGCCGCCAAATTGCTGGATAGCCGGTCCGGCCCCGGCAGCGACTTCCTTGGCTGGCTCGACCTGCCATTAAAGTATGACCGCGCAGAATTCAAACGCATCAAGGCGGCGGCAAAAAAAATCCGCCGGCAAAGCGAGGTGCTGGTCGTGATCGGCATCGGCGGTTCCTACCTTGGCGCCAAAGCGGCAGTTGAATTTTGCAAACCAACCCCGCCTCTGCCCATTCGCGGCGGAAGGAAGAAACATTTCGATCTCGTATTCGCCGGCAACAGCCTGAGCGCATCCTATCATTCGCAGGTTTTGGAAGCTATCGGCGACCGCGATTTTTCCGTCAACGTCATTTCAAAGTCAGGCACCACCACCGAGCCGGCTGTCGCTTTTCGGCTGTTTCGGCAAAAACTGGAAGAAAAATACGGAAAAACCGGCGCACGGGAACGCATCTATGCGACGACTGACAAATCCCGCGGCGCCCTGAAAACCCTGGCCACACAGGAAGGCTACGAAAGTTTCGTCGTTCCCGACGACGTGGGCGGGCGTTATTCCGTGCTGACCGCCGTTGGTTTGTTACCCATCGCCGCTGCGGGCATCGACATCGACGCGCTTATGCGTGGCGCTGCCGATGCCGTTAAACAATATAAAAAACCTGTTAAGGAGAACGACTGCTACCGCTATGCAGCCGTCCGCAACGCCTTGCACCGGAAAGGGAAAGACATGGAATTGCTGGTTAACTACGAGCCGCGATGCCATTATATCGCCGAATGGTGGAAGCAGCTCTTCGGTGAAAGCGAAGGCAAAGACGGCAAGGGTATCTTCCCGGCATCCGTTGATTTCACCACCGACCTGCACTCGATGGGACAATACATCCAGGATGGTCGCCGCATGCTGTTTGAAACGGTGCTGGAAATAGAAAAGCCCGAATCAGATTTTAACCTTTTCAAAACCGGCGACGACCTCGATGGCTTGAATTACCTGGCGGGAAAATCGCTCGATTACATCAACAAAAAGGCAGCCGAGGGCACCCGAATGGCGCATACGGACGGGGGGGTGCCCAATCTTGTCGTCCGGATACCCGAGGCAACGCCGTATTACCTGGGGCAGTTGTTCTTCTTTTTCGAAAAAGCCTGCGCTATAAGCGGGTATTTGTCGGGAGTCAATCCTTTCGACCAGCCGGGTGTGGAAGCATACAAGAAGAACATGTTTGCCCTGCTGGGCAAGAAGTAACCGCTTATTTAGAGGCCGTGACTTCAAGGCTCATGTAGTCAACCTGGCATGAAGGAACACAGATGACACGGATCAAATTTAAAAATCCGTGTCCAATCCGTGTCATCCGTGTCCTCTTTAAGAATAAAGTTGAGGGCTTCACACTTCAAGTCAGCGCCCGATTCGGCTTTAATGACAGCAATTGGCTGAGAATCAATTTTTTGCGGCTCCTGAATTAAAAAACATATTCACCGGTACCGTACATAGGCGCTCGTGTCCTGCAAGTGAAAATACCGGGCGGGCAATTCATCGAACGTATAATTCCGGAATTCTCCCAGAAAGAGTCGCGGGCGGTTGAGCAAACTGTCGAATCGCTCCGGCGTCTCATCCACGAGGATACAACGTGCGCTGTCGCGATGCTCCAGGGCTGAAAGCATCAAAAATTCGGTGGAAGTGCCCCATGACAGGATCAGTTTTTCCATCGGAACCTGTTTTTCCGAAAGGAGGAGTTTGCGGTTTGGCAGATTTGCCGTTTTTTGTAAAAAAGCCTGTTCCCAGTGCATACGATCAGTCCAGGTCCGGTGGGCGGCATAGATATGTCCGATCCTGACTGTGATCACTGCCGCCAGAATTATGAATATCCATTGCCCCGACAACAAACCCGGAAGCACTTCGAACACGAGGGGCACCGCAGTAAACAGCGCCAGCGGCAGGTACAGATTTTCCAGGTAAAACTGGTTGTCGCCCTCGTGAAATGGCACATTCACGAGCAAAACAAAGGCGGCAGGAAAAAATGCGGACAAAGCGGCCTTTAACCAGTTTTTCTTCCGGATATAGAAACCGGTGTTGAGTATTATCAGCACCGGAATCATGTAATAATCGCTCAAACACCAGTGCAAAAAATCCTTGTTACTTTGAATATCAAACCAGTTGGGCCATAAATCCCGAAACGCCTCCGCCCGGGCGAGCGACATGGTATCGTACCAGTCCGGCTTCAACACCTTGTATTTGACGAAGGTTACGGCCAAAAATATACCGGTCGATAACAGATACAACACCCGCAAACCCCGCGAGGCAGAACGCCCGGTCAAAAAAAACATGCTGCAAAACAACATCGCGTAAAGCACCATCGGGTGGAAATAATACGCCGTGACAAGGGCAGCAGCAAGCACGGGAAACTCCCACCAGCGCAGCGCCCGCAGATCGCCCCGGGCATGCAACCAGGCCAGCACCAGCACCAGAAATGCAAGCCCCTGGGGCATTTCGGACAGCCAGTAGAAAGTGTGCGTGGTTATCAGGGTGGAAAGCAATAAAAGCACAAGCCCCCATTTCCATTGCCGCAGCCACAACGTAACCAGCAGAAAAACAACGTAATAATAGAGCACGTGGCCCAGCGAATACGTCAACAAAACACCTTTCAACGGCAGACCCGCCGCCTGTGCCAGCCAGGGAAATACCTGGGTAAATGCCGCACCGAATCGCCCGCTTTGTATCTGCATCGAGCCGGTCCGCAGGATATGAAAGGTTTGAAACGACATATCCATAAAGGTCATGCGCTCCAGATAAAAAACGGCCGCCAACACTGCCAGCGCAGCATAGGCGGCCGTTCCGAGGCGGAAAACAGCGCGGCATTTGATTGTTTGATCGTCACCTGTCAGCGTAACATTTTTCATGGCGCCGTTAAGTTAGTGAGTCTTCACCAAATAGCCGGTAACAGCACGGCGCCAGGCAACAGTAGTCAGAACATCACAAGCGTTCGATCACAATGGCTGTAGCCCCGCCGCCGCCGTTGCAGATCGCGGCCAGACCCAGTTTGCCGTTTTTCTGGTGTAATACGTTGTTCAGTGTCGTAACGATACGTGCGCCGGAAGCGCCAAGCGGATGGCCGAGCGAAACCGCGCCACCAAATGCGTTGGTCTGCTCGTGTCCGATCTCCATTACTTTTTCAAAAGCCAGCGTTACGACCGCAAAAGCCTCGTTGACTTCAAAAAAATCGATGTCGTTTTTCGTAACACCCGCCATTTTAAGGGCTTTCGGCGCTGCAATGGTCGGGGTGGTGGTAAACCATTCGGGTTCCTGCTCGGCATCGGCGAAGCCGCGTATCCTGGCAACCGGTTTGAGCCCGAGGCGCTTGATGGCAGCCTCGCTGGCGAGGATGAGAGCGGTTGCACCGTCGTTGATGGTGCTGGCATTGGCCGCCGTCACCGTGCCGTCGGGTGAAAATGCCGGGCGCAAACCGGGTATCTTGTCGAACATTACTTTTTTAAATTCTTCATCTTCAGCGACTTGAAGTGCATCGCCTTTTCGCTGCGGGATACTCACAGGTACGATCTCCGATTTAAAGAAACCGGCTTCGGTAGCCGCGGCGGCGCGTTTGTAGGAGTCGATGGCAAACGCATCCTGTTCCTCGCGGCTGATGTGGTATTTTGCCGCCGTAGCATCGGCGCAGAAACCCATTGCTTTCTGGTTGTAAACGTCGGTGAGGCCGTCCTTTGCCAGGCCGTCTACCAGTTCGGCGTTGCCGTATTTGTAGCCCCAACGCGCGTTGGGCAGGTAATAAGGTATCTGCGACATGTTTTCCATGCCGCCCGCGACCACGATATCGTTGATACCCAGCATGATGCTTTGCGCGCCAAGGGTGATGGCTTTCATCCCGGATGCACAAACCTTATTGATCGTGGTGCAGGGGATATTGTCGGGTAATCCGGCAAACCGGGCGGCCTGGCGGGCCGGCGCCTGACCCAAGTTGGCGCTCACGACGTTGCCCATCAGTACTTCATTGACCTGGTCGGGCTGTACCCCTGCCTTTTCGAGCGCGCCCCGGATGGCAGAGGCGCCGAGTTGCGTAGCGGAAACCCCGGATAAAACCCCGCCAAAGCTGCCGATAGGCGTACGGACAGCGGCGATGATATACACTTCTTGCATGGTAAAAATTTAGTTAGAACAAAAGCGCGGCAAAACTACGTTCATTTTTTGCCAATTTGAATTCAGAACCATGTTTGGCAAACGAAGGTTGCGACTTGAAATAATTTTTTAAAAATGAAAATTGATTGCACTTGCTCCTGAATTCAAAAAAACTGTTTTTTAGTTGTTCTTCTATTTGTTGATAACGTAAAATTTAGTATAACTTTACATCCGAAATATACAATTATAATTTGTTAATCTTCAACATATAAAACATGACCAATCTCAAGAGTTTTTCACCGCGCGAGGCTTATGCCGCTTATATGCTCGGCAGCCTCTTTGTTGATGTCCGCGAAGGTGTCGGCTCCGATGCGAAAAAAGTGGATGTGCGTCAGATTGTCACGCTTCCTTTCAGCGAACTGGATACCCGCTTCAGCGAATTGCCGCCCAACCGCCCGGTCGTGCTGGTATCCAAGGTCGGCAACAAAGGGAAACAGGCCGCCCGATTTTTACTCGAACACGGTTACACCGATGTTGCCATTATTGACGGCGGCATGGTTGCCTGGGAGCAGGAAGGACTGCCCATTCGCTGATATCGGCTTAATACAATCAAGAACAAACACGGTCAAAGCCCGACTGCATACGTGCAGAGGGCTTTTTTAATGATCAGGCAGGATTCTGCCAGCGGAATTTCTTCACCGCGTCGACGAAAGCGCGCACACCGTCCAGCGGGGTGTCCGGGTATACGCCGTGGCCGAGATTGACGATATGCCGGCCGCCAAATTGCCGGATCATTTCATGTGTTTCTGCTTCGATCGTGGCAGTGGGTGCATATAGACAGCAGGGGTCGAGATTACCCTGCAGCACCATGTGCTCTCCCGCCCGCGCGCGCGCAAAGGCAGGCGGCGTATTCCAGTCGAGTCCGACTACCTGGCAAGGAAGTTCGCCTATATCCTCGAGGGCAAACCAGGCGCCTTTCGCAAAAACGGTTTTCGGAATTTCCGGGAGGGCCTCACAAATCTGACGGAGGTAAGGAATCGCAAAAGCGCGATAGTGTTCCGGCGGCAACTCCCCGGCCCATGAGTCAAAAATCTGTATCAGATCGGCGCCCGCCGAAACCTGGCCGCGCAGATATGCAATCGTGGTGTCAGTAATCTTTTGCAATAATTTGTGGGCCATTTCAGGCTCGGCATACAGCAGACGCCGGGCTTTGGAAAAGGTTTTACTGCCGCCGCCTTCCACCATATAAGCCAGGATGGTCCAGGGAGCGCCCGCAAAACC
>JAKOXM010000090.1 GCA_029781095.1 Bacteroidota bacterium | reverse complement strand
CCCCCGGCAATTGATTCCTCGGAGAAAGGATCGACAAAAAGTGCTGCCTCGCCGGCCACTTCCGGCAGTGCTGTGGTATTGGCGCTCATTACCGGTGTGTCGGCATGCATGGCTTCCAGCAGCGGCAAACCGAAGCCCTCGCTCAGCGAAACGTAGACAAGCGCCAGCGCAGATGCCGTCAACAGGAGCAATTGCTCGTCGGAAACATACCCCAGGAACCGGATATCGTCGCGATGCACGGCTTGTTCAAGTGCCATTGTTACCTCGCCCGTTTTCCAGGCAAAACGGCCCGCGAGCAGCAGCTTTGCCGAAGCCCCGGTCTTGATTTTAAACCGGTCGAAAGCGCGGATGAGGCGGGGTATGTTTTTTCGGGGGTGGATAGCGCCTGTATAGAAAAAATATTCGCAGCCGTCTGCAAACTTCGCTCTGACGCCCTGCTTATCAATATCATCGAGTGGTGAAAAATCTTCGCGACAGCCATTGTACACCGCAGTTATTTTTTCAGGAGAAATGCCACAGGTCCGTACAATGTCCTGTTTGACGTAATCCGAAATAGTCAAAACACGATCGGCACGGCGCAAAAACGCCGGCAAAAAATGCAACAGGTAATGCCGGTGCCTGAAAGGGATTTGTTTGGGATAGTGCAGGGGAACAAGATCATGGCATGTCATTACCGTAGGCGTTCGGGCCGACAAACTGCACATGGAATCGGGGGAGAAAAAAACATCTGCATCGTACCTGCGCAACGCGCGCGGAACTGCCCATTCGAACCAGGTATAGAAAGAAATGGCGTGCCGCGCTTTGGGGGCCAGCACGACAGGCGTCACATTCGACGCATACAAAAACCGGGAATCAAAAGGCCGGTCAAAAAAAAACACAAATTCATCCTCCGGATGCTGCATGACCATGCGTCGCACGATCTCGTGGGTATACCAGCCGAAACCCTCCAGGCGGCCGGGCAACAAAAAACGTGTATTGATCGCTATTTTCACTTTCCTTATATCTTTTCGCGGAGGAGGCAACGCGGGATGTTTACTTTTGCCACCGGCTCCGGCACGAGGCAACCTCAAGAGCCTTCCCGGCGCAAAATTCAACAATCCTTTCTCATCATTCATTATTTTCATTCCCCGATGCTCGATTTTTCAGCAGCCCAATTTCGCCGCTTTGCCGCCACATGGGTCGGCAATAAAAACCGTTACGAAGGCGTGGTGATCCCCAAACATACGCTTGTTCCGCTCCACGACGTGGCGGAAGAGATGCTTTTAAGCGCTTTTTTGAAGCCTTTTGAAAAGACGGAGGAGTTTTTTTACTTCCATCACGAGGAGGATGTAAGTAACCATCCTGCGTACCAGTCCTGCATGGCGGTGTTCCAAAACCCGGAAAATCTGTCGGAAGAGGCGGGCAAACTGTCCCAGATGTTGTACGAACATTGCGACAATCCGAAAATCCAGGGTGGAGAGTTTTTTATCGCGTATTTTGAAGGGCTGGATTTACAGGGTGAAACGGTGAACGCGATCGGTCTGTGGAAAATACAGTCGAAAGACCCGTATCTGAAAACCGAGCGCACGGCAGAATCCTTTGCTATTAACGTGCTGGACGGCATACCGGTCACGGGAAAGCCGGAGGTAGCCGCCCTGATCTTCAACCTCGACGAAGCGGAAGGCTATCGCATCTGCGCCATCGATACCGTGTCAAAAAAAGACGAGCGTTCTTTCTGGAAAGACGAGTTTTTGCGTCTGCGCCCGATTGAAGACAATTATTTCAATACCCGGCATTATATCAGCCTGTCGAGTGAATTTATCAGTCAAAAAGCCCCGGTCAAATTCGGTCTGGATCGCACGGACACGATCGATCTGCTCAATCGTTCGGGCGACTATTTCAAAGATAATGAGCACTTTGAAATAAATGATTTTACGGAAAGCCTGTTCCCGGAAGCGGAACAGCAGGAGGCCTTTCGCGAATTCAGAGACCAGTACGCCAAAGCCTATGCGGTGCCGCTGGAAGACAAATTCGACATCAGCAACCAGGCCGTTAAAAAGGAATTCAAGGTATTCAAGAGCGTATTGAAACTGGATAAAAATTTCCACATATACGTACACGGCCGCCGCGATCTGATCGAAAGAGGCTTTGATGACGACAAGGGGAAAAAATATTATAAGGTGTATTTTGAGAACGAAGAGTAGAAAAATAATAACTTTGTTTACTTTAGCCGCTATAAATTTGGCCTTTAATCCCACTTTTGAAAAACCCGGAACCCGAACCCCCCATGCGCCTTCCAAACTGGAAACCCATTCTAAACGACCTCGAAAAAGAGCGTGCAGTGCTGCTTCTTGGCCCCGATTTTTTGCCGCATAAGAATGTATCCGTTGCAGCAGATTTTCATGCACACCTTTCCGATCAACTCGCTGATAGATCGACACATTTTTTTATTCGCGACGACCTATTTTTATTCGATACCGCCGTATCGAAAATGGACGCACAAACCGAAGCAGAAGCATTTTATAAAGGTTTGCCTGTTGACGAAGCGGTATTGAGCCTTATAGCGGTTTTGCCTTTCCCTCTGGTTGTCTCGGTCAACCCCGATCTGTCGCTACCCCAATTTTTCAGCAAGCACCAGTTGAATTTTCAGTTCGACTATTTCTCCACCAAAGACAAGGCCACACCAAGCAATATAAGCAAGCCAACCGCAACTTCCCCACTGATCTATAACCTTTGCGGCAGCATCGAAGATTACCAGTCACTGGTACTCGATTTTGATGATATGTTTGATTTGCTCAAAAACCTGTTGGGCGATTTCGGGATACCTAAAACCGTCAACGATGCGCTGGTCAACGCTACAACCTATATTTTTATCGGTTTCCGCTTCGATAAATGGTACACCCAGTTATTGCTGCGTTATCTGAACAAAAACCGCGACCGCTTCTCCAACGCAAATAAAAATTACGCGACCAAAACCGTCATAAGTGACGAAAACACGGAAATCTTTTTCCAGCAACAGTTCAATCTGACCATTTACGGGGCGGATTGGCAGTTTCTGCATCACCTTCACACCGAATACGCTGCAGTAAAAAAAATAAGATCCCTGCTCGATCCCATTTCCGACCGCGCGGCTTTGGTGCGCCGCCTGGTGCAGTTTAACAATATCGAAGAAGCGCTCGAACGGCTCGAAGAATACGCCGCCTTTATGAGCGCAGACGACCGCGACGAAGTGACCATGTACAAATCCAGTTACTACGCCTGGTTAACCGAGAACCGCAACAGGACTTCGACACAGGAAAATCTGGATGTCAAAATTGCCCGTCTGCAAAAAGGGATCCTTGACCTCGCCCAAAAGATGCCCTGATCATGACCGAAAAGCACTACCGATATATGGGCGTAAAGCCCTTCGAAGCGGCCAATCGCACCATTTTCTTCGGCAGAGACGAGGATATTGAAGGGCTTTTCAACCTGATTTTATCAGAAAAACTGGTCGTCTTGTTTGGTAAATCAGGATATGGCAAGAGTTCACTCCTCAACGCGGGGGTACTCCCTTTGTTTCAGGAAGAAGAAGAACCGGAGCGCAAAGCTGTTGTTGTTGAAGTGCGCCTCGGCACATATGTGAAGGATCAGGCGCGACCTCCTTTGGCAACAATTTTGGCAAAAATTCAGGAAAGATTGCCTGATTCGGCAATGCAACCGGGTGAAGACTTCCTTGAAACCCTATACCCTAATGTGGCCGAACGCCCTCTGTGGTATCACGTCAAGCGACGGCAATCCGCCAGTTCGGGCGGACGCTTTGTTATGGTGTTCGATCAATTCGAAGAATTTTTTTCGTACCCCGTAGCGGAACAAGAGCAGTTCAAACGGGAACTGGCGGAGTTGCTCTATTCCGATATCCCGCAATATCTTCGCAAGCGCCTCCCGGATCTTTCACCCGAGGCAAAACGCCATCTTGCCCAACCCATGAATGTAAAAGCAGTCTTCGCCATCCGCGCAGACCGCATCAGCTTGCTGGACTCCATGACCGATGCCTTGCCTGCTATCCTGCATAAACGCTACGAACTTCGTTCACTGACTCCTGCCCAAGCCCGGGAGGCCATTGTAAAGCCGGCGGCACTTGCAATTCTACCCCCGAATGAGAAGGTAACCGGAGAGGTTACTGAGTCGTCCTCCCCAATCGGGGTTGAAAAAACCGGTGTCGGCTTCGCCACGCCGCCCTTCGAGTTCACCGAGGCCGCACTTCAAAAAATACTTACTGAACTATCTTCCAGTCAAACCAGAGGCGTCGAAGCATTTCAGCTACAAATTCTCTGTCAATATGTCGAAAGTCAGGTTGAAAATGGGGCCATCGTCCACTTTGGCGAACATGGACGCTCTTCAGTCGATACCCACGACTTGCCAGACATGAGTAATTTATACGAAACTTATTACCGTCGCCAACTCGACCGCCTGGATGCGTCCCGGCAACTTCCCGCCCAAAGGGTTCTGGAAGAAGGCTTGCTGGCAGAAGACCTGCAAAGCGGAGAAGGCAGACGCATGAGCGTAGACAGCCAGTTTCTTAAAAGTCAGTTCGCTGTAGATGATACACTGTTGCGTGCTCTGGAAAATACGTACCTCGTCCGAAAAGAGCCTAATTCAGTCGGTGGAGAAAGCCTGGAAATTTCACATGATACACTGGTAGCGCCGGTGCTGAAAATGAAAAAGGAGCGGCGGACAAAAGAGGAGTTAGAAGCAGCGAGACGGCGTGAGGCAGAGGCGGAACGCTTGGCCAAAATGGAGCGACGGCGACGACAACGGGCCTATTTGCTGTCAGGGGTAGCGTCTTTCATGTTTCTGATAGCAGCAGGTTTGGGTTTTTGGGCAACGAAGGAACGTCAAACAGCAAACCTGCGTCAAATAGAAGCGGTGCAAGAGCGCGACAACGCGCGAAAACTATTAGAAAAATTACAGCAAACCGAGGCCGATAAAGTGCTGCTCGATATAAATGATATGCTCGAGCGGGCGGAGAAACAGCGTACGGAAGGCTACCAGGACAACTACCGTGCATTTTTGAAAAAAGCAGAAACAACGCTGGAAAATTACCCTGACAACCCTGCCCTGCAAAACAAGTTGAAGGAAATTAAAAACCTGAAACGTTGAACACCGCCCCTGCCATGAAAAAAAACATCTTCCTGTTTTTGCTTTGTTGGGCATTTGCCGGCATGGTGGATGCGCAAGATTGTCTATCGATATTGAATCAGGCCAAAGTAGCATATGCAGGCAGTAATCTCAAGCAAGCACTCAAAAAACTGCAAGACACCGAGGATTGCGATTTAAATAACGAATTGCTGCAGGAGCGGCAAACATTGCAGAGCAACATCTTCAAAGCCATTGACGATCAGCGGGTGGAGGCAGAAAACAACGCAAAAAAGGTCCAAGAGTCTGAAAAAGAAACACAAATAGCCCTCCACGCCGTCCGAGTCGCTTATGACAGCCTGCACACCGTATTGGAAGATCTGGAGAAGTCGAGTACGGAATGCGCCGTTCGCCTCCTCCTGGCGGAAGTGGAGCGAAGCCGGCAGGAATTAAATTTCGAAGTGGCGGTAGATAAAGTCAAAACAGCCAAAACCCTGGGTGCCCTACCGGATTCAGTAGACATGGCGTATCAACGTCTGAGTCGCGCTCTTTTAAGTCACGCCCGGGAAGATATACAGCACAAGGAATACAAGCAGGCCTCGGCAAAAATCAAAAGCGCAGGAGAATTAAATGTCCAGCCGGATTCTGTGGCTGCTGCTAATCAGATATTGCAACATATCCTCATTAAAAATGGCCGGCTCGATATCATAAATAGTGATTACGATGCCGCCGTGGAAAAAATAAACGCCATGAATAACCTTTCTGTGCCGCCGGATACGGTGGCCAGTATCCGGTTCGAAATTGCTTTTTGTTAGACCGAAACCGGTCGCTTGGATCGGGCAGCAGGCTTGCTGGACACCATCGCCCAAATGCGCAATAACGATTCAATGCGTACGCTGCTCCTGAAACTTGCCGGGAAAGGGCAAACAGAACAGGCCGAACTGCTCCGCCAAGCCAGGCAGCAACTCGATCCTGGGCAGGATAAGATTTTAACTGACCGTTATTTTAAGTCGGTTTTCAGACAAATTCCCGCCGGAACGATAACCACCGACGATACCCATGGCGGATGTATGGCAACGGTAAATCCTTTTTTTCTGGCCGCAATGGAACTGACCTTCTTTGAATACGACATTTTTTGCGCTGCAACGAACCGCCCCAGGCCGGCAGACAATGACTGGGATCGCGGATTGCGCCCTGTTATTAATATTGACTGGTATGATGCTGTGGAATACTGCAACTGGCGTAGTCATCGGGATGGCTTGCAGGAAGTGTATACAATCGTCTATAGTGCCGGCAATTCCGTTCCCGGTGCAAGAAGTGGAACTGTAACCTGCAACTGGTCAGCCAACGGCTACCGCCTGCCGACCGAAACAGAATGGGAATTCGCTG
>JAKOXM010000054.1 GCA_029781095.1 Bacteroidota bacterium | reverse complement strand
ATGGCGCCGGTGAGGTCGAGTGCGCGGCGCATGCCGTTGACGATCTGGTATGACGAACTGAAATCGGGCATGCGCAGCACCACGTCGCTGTAGTCGGAGCGTACGATGCGCACCACGGGGTTGTTCCAGGCCGGTTCGGAGAATTTTTTCAGGGCTTCGCCGTCTTTGCCGCCCTTGTTGTTGTAGATGCACACCGGTACGAAATACGTTTCGATGGCCTCCACGATCAGGGGATGCGAGAGCGTGTTGTTGCCGAAACGCGTGCAGTTGGAGCAGCCGGGTACTTCCTGGAACAGGATGAGCATCGGTTTGCCGCTTTTTTCGGCTTCGGCTTTGCCGGCAGCGAGGTCGCGCAGCCAGTTTACCTTGCCGAGTTCTTCGGGGTTTTCGGGAGATACGGCGGTGGAACTGTTTGTATCGGTCATCATGGCGTTGTCGGCAGCCGGATGTTCCGTTTCATGTGGAAACAGGAAAAAAGCGCCGGTGGCGAATAGTATAAATGCAGCGGAAAACAGTTTTACGATCATGACTTGCTATTGTTTTGAAAAGACAACGTCAAATATAGCGTGGATGCTTGTGTCCGGCAGGGTTAGAATGGGTGATTTGTTGTGGGGGCGACATCGCGAAGCGAAAGGTGACAGCGCGGCGCAGAAGGTGATAACACGACGCAAAGCGTGACAGCACGACGCAAAGCGTGATAACACGACGCAAAGCGTCGCGCTAGCATATAATGAAAGCCATACTTTTGTCTGAACCGGGGCGGATTTAATATTGACAGTTTTTTTACGCACCCGGCGTATGAAACATCGGCAGAAAACGATTTCCGCCCGCCTACTTAACAGCAATCATTAGGGTTGTTGTGGTATGATAATCAATTGATTGGCTCGGAGTGCAGGCTGCGGATATGTTTGTGGGCATTGCTCGCAGGTTGAGTTAATTATTCATCGGATGATTGCAGTCATCTGATGAATAAGCAGCCTGCCTCATGGATTTTTAATCAAATACTGATTTCCAGTTAATTATATCGCAACAACTCTATTATTTTCAATTGCCACAATATGCAAAATGAAACGAAACTGACGCTGGTTAAACTAATCCATACGCTCATATGGATATTTTTCAATGTCGTAATATTCTACATGCTTTATGCTGTGATTGCAAACAAGATTGACACCTGGCTCTGGGTCGGGTACGGGCTATTCATTCTGGAAGGAATCGTATTATGGATCTTCAAATTTTTCTGCCCCCTGACGATCATTGCACGCAGATACTCGGATTCGACAAGAGATAACTTTGACATCTATCTCCCGAATTGGCTGGCAAAATATAACAAGTTGATTTATACGTCGATTTTAGGAATCATCATCATCATAAACGCCTATCAATTGCTTAAATGAGCTAGCGCGACGCTTGGCGTCGTGTTATCACGCTTAGCGTCGTGTTATCACGCTTGGCGTCGTGTTATCACGCTTGGCGTCGTGTTATCACGCTTAGCACCCTGACACCAAACAAAACGATCGTCATGAAATACCTGATTTTGACATGCGTGTTTGCCAACCTTTCATGGCACGCCTACAGCCAGCAAACCCCGCCCAAACCCGCCATCGGCATGGCAACCGGCCTTGAAAACGACAGCCTCGTGACTGCTGCCGGGTACAACTGCATCATAGAATCCATCGGCAGGCGAATTTCCCCGCGGACGGTTTCGGACGAGGCATTCCAAAAGAGTATTCCGTTGTTCAAAAACCTGAAGGCGCCCGTGTATGCCTTTAACCTGTTCATACCGGCCGACCTGAAACTGGTTGGCCCGAATGTGGACGAAAAAGCCGTGCTGGAATACGTGGAAGCCATTATGCTCAGAATAAGCCAAACCGATACCCGGATGATCGTATGGGGCAGCGGCGGCGCCCGCCAAATTCCGGAAGGATTTGATCGAAAAAAGGCTGAAAATCAATTTGTTGCAATAGCGAAAAAGATTGCGGGAATTGCAGCGAAATACAACATCGTGATCGCGATCGAAAATCTGAATTCAGGCGAAACGAATTTTATCAACACGGTAAAGGAGGCTCTCCACATCGTCAAAAAAGTCAACCACCCCAACCTGCGCCTCAACGCCGATATTTACCACATGCTGAAAGAAGGGGAAGCACCGGCCATTATTGCCAAAACAGGGAAATACCTGGTGCACGTGGAAATCGCGGAAAAGGAGAACCGGACTGCGCCGGGCGTGGCGGGCGCCGATTTTCGCCCGTATCTCCGGGAACTGAAAAAAGCCGGTTATCACAACAAAATCGTGATAGAATGCCGGTGGGATAGCCTCGCAAAACAGGCCGCTCCTGCATTGCAATATCTTCAGAATCAGGTAGATGAGGTGTACGGGAAATGACCGGATCGCAATCGTATCCGGCTGCTTAAGCAGGGTTTTTGATTGACGATTACATGAATTATGATTGTTGATGATTGATATGGACACGCAGCGAAACATCAAATATCAACAATCCTGTAATCTTAAATCGTCAATCAATACATTTTCAATAAGCCCGCATTATCGCTTCAGCCACCCCGTAATACTCAGCCTCGGCTGGTGCGTAATCAATACCTCGTGTTCCATCCGGCTGCTTTCGAAAAACACACATTGGCCGTTGCGTGGCGCGATGGTCTGCACCGAATCGCTGTGATAAATGCACAATTCACCGCCGTCCCCCTCCTGCCATTCGGTATTCAGGTACATGATCATTGAAAACGCCCTGCCTTTGTCGCTCCTGAACTGGTCGATGTGCTTTTTGTAAAAACTGCCTTTTTCATACAAGGCATAGTGAAACTCGTATCCGGTGATGCCGGTATAGCAGGTGCTGTTCAAAAAAAGCACAAAACGATCCATCAGGTCAAAAAAACTGTTTTCGTGCGGGTCGCCGTGCGCGCGGTCGAGCCAGTAGATTTTGTCGCTTCTGATCAAATGATCCTGTACCGGAAGTGCCTTGTTCCCGATACCGGCCGGGACGAGTTGCCGGGCGGAATACAGGGTGATCAAATTTTGTTTCAGTTGGGCAGCCAGCGATATATGTAAAAAATCTTCCGCCAGGCCTACTTTACTCGCTATAAAACTGTCGATCAGACAATTGAAGGTGCTTTGCAATCAGTTTGATTGAAACCTGCGGCATATAACCGGCGGCGCATCGAAGATAGGCGCTTTATCAAACCCATCGCCGAAAAAGAATGTCGGCATGGTCAGGGAAAAATGTATTATCTTTGTACCTCTCTTTGAGTCCGGGCTGGAGCAGGCGTTTTTTGCTGATCTGTTTACCAATTGGTTCCTCTCTCAATTGGGAAACATTTTTAACTAAATCTAAAACATGGCCAGATCGCAAGATTCGTTTAACAAAAAAGAAAAAGAAAAAAAACGCAGGAAAAAGAACCAGGAAAAACTAGAACGCAGGGAACAGCGCAAAGTCGAGAAAGCCGAAGGCGGCGTCAAGACTTTTGAAGAAATGCTTTCCTACGTAGATGAAAACGGGCACCTCAGCTCAACGCCGCCTGATCCTTCCAAAAAGAAAAAGTTTAAAGCCGAAGACATCATCCTGGGTGTGCCGCCGAGAGACGACACGCCTGAGGAGACCATCCGCAATGGTCAGGTGAAGTTTTTCAATGATGAAAAAGGCTACGGCTTTATCATAGATATGGAAACCAAAGACAGTATCTTTGTGCACATCAACAACGTTTCCGGCCAGATCCGGGAAAACGACAAGGTGATTTTCGAAGTGGAAATGGGCCCCAAGGGCCCCAATGCCGTGAATGTGAAACTGGCGGGTTAGTCCCCCGAGTCATTTATAGTACGGTTGAGACGGTTGAGAAGGGTTAAGAAAGTTGATTTAAAAAACAGGTTTCTCAACCACCTCAAGCGGAGAGACCGTCTCTTTCAATTAACATTATGCTTTATAAAATCAAAGGCAAACCGGCCTGGTATAAAGTATGGGCTGTCAGCATTGCGTTATGCGCAATCTATTACCTGATCAAATTGTTTTTCTTCCAGCCGACATCATTTGACAGGCTGTTGGAGGTTTATGTCTTTTTATCGCTGCTGGCAGATTATTTCATAAACCCGAAAACAAACGGGGCGTAGATTGTTTCGAAGTGTTTTGCCATTAAAAGGAATTCCGCAGTGGCACAGGCCGGAAAGGCAGTTATGGGCAATTACCCATGGCTGCCTTTTTTACGCCCGTCACCGATTTCCCGACGTCCATCCCATTTTTCTTGCCTGAACGCATCGGTTTCAGAAATACTTGTGCTCAAAAAGCACCATGACCATGCGCAAAATGCTCCTCCCGGCGGCGATCCTCCTGCTCCATACCCTGGCACTCACGGCTCAGTACAATTGGCAACTGCTGCCGCAGTCACCCCAAAACGGTCAAAAACAGGACGATGTATTTTTTCTGACACCTGACCTGGGCTGGAGCGTCAATGGCTCGGGCCGGATATTCAAAACCCCCGACGGGGGCCTTACCTGGACGAAAATACTCGACCAGCCGGGCACTTACTTCCGCTGTATTGGTTTTCGGGACTCGCTCCACGGTTTCGCGGGCAACATCGGCATGGACTATTTTCCAAATGTCAGCGATGCTGTGCCACTTTACCGTACCGACGACGGCGGAATGAGTTGGCAACCCGTCACCACGATCAGCGGCGACACCCCGACGGGCCTTTGTGCCATTCAGGTCGTCACGCCGGATGTGATCGTCGCCGGCGGGCGTGTAGGCGGCCCAACACACCTGCTTCGAAGCACGGATGGCGGCGCAACGTGGACCGGACAAAGCATGGCTTCTCAAATCGCCATGATCACCGACCTGTATTTTTCAACCCCCGATACCGGTTTCGTGTTCGGTGGCACCAACGCCAACATACAGTTCGCACACGCTAAAATCCTGCGCACCGTGGACGGCGGCGCAACCTGGACGACGGTTTATGAATCGGCCCGCCCCTTCGAAATTATCTGGAAAGCG
>JAKOXM010000052.1 GCA_029781095.1 Bacteroidota bacterium | reverse complement strand
TCCAGCAGCACTGCTTTCGGTGATTCGGCCCGGCCGCCCAGCGTCGGCGCCCACGATTTTCGCTTTTCTTCGGCGGTGGTCTCTTTCTGGATCAGTTCTTCCTGGTAGGTGTTCCATTCGCCGCATTGCGGGCATTTGCCCAGCCATTTGGGGGAGGAGGCGCCGCAGCTGGAGCAGAAGAATATGGTGCGTGGTTTGGCCATGTAAGTGAGGGATTTTGCAGAAAACAAAATGATGTCTTCACGCTGGAGATAAAAAATCAATATAGTTTTCCGGATGTACCACTTTAAAAATTACATCGGGATAGGCTTTCACAAAAGGTAAAGGTAGTCGCCCGCGTTTGGCCGGATTCCATTTATATTCCCAGGCAAACAGCTGGCCGTCATACTCTTCCATGTAATCCACTTCTTGTTGACGCAAGGTTCGCCAGAAATAGGAGCTTCCATAAAAATTGTGGAAGTGATTACGTTTGATACGTTCACTTACCAAAAAATTTTCCCAGACCCCGCCGAGGTCATTCCGTAATTCCAAAGGCCGGAAATCGCCTATTACGGCATTTCGAATTCCGTTGTCATAAAAATACACTTTGCGGGTCTTTTTCAATTCGGTGTGCAGGTTTCGGCTAAATGCGGGTAATCGGAAGACAATGAAAGATTTTTCCAGTAAATCTATGTATCGCTGTACAGTGCCAACGTCGCTGCCCACGGTATCAGCCAGTTTGTTATAGGATGTTTCTGAACCGACTTGCATCGCCAGCGCTTTCAGGAGTTTGTCGAGCAGTTCGGGTTTGCGCAAGTCTTGAAAAGCAAAAATATCTTTGTATAAATAACTGGCAGCCAATTGATTCAGGACATCGCGCTCTGCGCCGGGTGTATTGACTACCTCTGGGTACATTCCGAACATAAGTCTTTGGCTTAGTCGGCGGTTCTCTTCAAAGGAGCCGTGGTGGAGTACCATTTCGTAGGTGGAGAAAGGCAGCAATGTATATTCCCATTTACGCCCGGTGAGAGGCTCGTTGATTTGGCTAGACAATTCGAAGGAAGAAGAACCACTCACCACCAACCGGACGCTTTTCATGTGATCGCTGATGATTTTAAGTGTCAGGCCGATGTTTTTTACCCGCTGTGCTTCATCTATCAACAGAAGTTCTGCATCTCCCACCACCTGTAGCAGATTTGGCAACACCTGTACTTCGAGCCTCATTCGGACAGAAGCATCATCGCAGTCCAGGCGACGTACCCGCAGTGTGCTATGCCGGGCTATTTGATCTAAAATGGTTGATTTGCCCGATTGGCGTGGTCCCAACAAAATGACCGCCTTACCCGGCGCTATCTTTTCCTGAATAGTCTGTAGTAATATTCTGTTAATGAACATTAGGAGCAGATTTAGATCAAAAATAGAAATTCTGTGATTGTAATCTAATAAAAACTGTATATTTTTCGATTATAACCTGTAAAGTATCAATAACAAACTGATCTGACTTCAATACGCCCCTTGTTAAAATGGCCGCAACCAGGGAAAAAATTAAAAATCACCAGTGGCCGGCATGCAAAAATTGCAGCGCCCCGTCCTTATTACAGACTTGATAAAAAGCCCTGAAGAATTCATGCAGTCGATCTGATTCCGGAAATGAAGAGCACATTTTCAAAACACAAATGTCGCTATTTTAAAACAAAAAAAAGGAATTTTGATATATTTAAAACAAAATGAAAACACGCTTAACCGCTCCTTTGCCCGCCTGACCGTTAAGATGAATGATTTTTTTCCCGCGATCGCTTAACCTTTTACCTTTGCCGCGTCTAACGTGCCGCAGCACTTTCGCTGCGCTCAAACCCGGACACAGCCATGCCTCTCGATCAGCAGCACGAACACGAACGCATTCATAAGGAACGGGGTGAGATGTCTTTTTTTGAACACATCGCCGAACTGCGCAAACACATCCTGCGCTCCTTTCTCTATATCGGTGTGTTGGCCACGGTTGCCTTTCTGAACAAGGATTTTGTCTTTAACACGCTGATCTTCGGGCCGAGGCATCCCGATTTTATCACTTACCGGGCACTGTGCGGCTTTTCGCAAGCTGTCGGTCTGGGCGACAACCTGTGCTTTACCCCGCCCAAGTTCGATCTCATTACCCGCGAGCTTGGCGAAGTGTTGATGCAACTGCTGTACGTATCGTTCTGGATGGGTGTGATTGGCGCATTCCCGCTGATCTTCTGGGAATTCTGGCGTTTTATCAGCCCGGGCCTGTACGAAAAGGAGCGCAAATCGGTGCGCGGCATCGTATTTGTCTGCTCTTTGCTTTTCCTGATGGGTGTTGTGTTCGGCTACATGGTCATCGCCCCATTTTCCATCAGTTTCCTGGCCGGCTACACGCTGGAAGGACTGGAAGTGGCGCCTACCCTCGATTCATACGTGACGTACATGACGATGTTTACGCTCCCGATGGGTCTTGTATTTGAAATGCCCATCCTGGGGTATTTTCTGGCCAAAATCGGAATCGTTGGCACATCGTTTCTGCGCACGTATCGCCGGCATGCGATCGTGGTTATCCTGATCATTGCGGCCATCATCACGCCACCCGACGTGGTATCGCAAACCATGGTCGCCATACCGCTCTACATGCTCTATGAAGTAACTATTATGGTGGTGGCAGGTGTGCAGCGCAATCGCCAGCGCGAGATGAAACTGGAAGAAAGCCGGAGCCGGGCGGTGATTCCGAAGGAGTGAGGGAGGATCTCGTCATTCCTTATCGGATTTCGATATGTCATCAGGTGTTTTTCAATTTATTGTAAATGAGTATATTATGTTATTGAAAAGACCCGATGGCGAAAGACAATCAGTGCCTGAAAAAATGCAATGACGAATGACGAGCTATGACGACAAATACGGATTTCACCCCTGTTCCGCTGCGTAAGCCGCAGCCCCGATAATACCCGCATTATTTAACAATTTGGCCGGAACGACGCGGGCGTTTGTGGTCAGTTGGTCTTTATAGGAATCGAAAAACTTGCTTTCGCCACCGCCCAGGACAAAAAGGTCGGGCGTAAACAGGCGTTCGAGGTGGTGCAAATATTCGTTGAAGCGGCCCGCCCATTCTTTCCGGCTGATTTTCAGCCGTTCGCGCGCGCCCGAAGAGCAGTAAAGTTCGGCGGATTTGCCGTTTTTCCACAGCACGTGTCCCAGTTCCGTATTTGGCACCAGCATGCCTTTGTAGAACAGCGCCGTACCCAGTCCTGTGCCGATCGTGATGAGGAATACCAGACCCTTTTCGCCTTTCCCGACGCCATAACGCATTTCGGCAACGCCAGCGGCGTCAGCGTCGTTGGTGGCAAAAACGCGGGTATTGCCCGATTTCCCGAACGTTTCTTCGATACTGGTTCCGATCCAGCTGTGGTCGATATTGGCTGCTGAAAGGGCTACCCCGTTTTTCACAATGGCGGGAAAACCGCAGCCCACAACGCCTTCGTAATTGAAAAAATCCACAATTTCAGAAAAAGCCTCCGACATCGTTTGGGGGGTGGAGGGCTGTGGCGTGGGTACGCGGAATCGCTCGCCGTACAACCGGCCGCTGTCAAGATCAACCAGTGCGCCCTTTATGCCGGACGCACCTACGTCAATACCAAGTATGGCATTCATATGGTAATCGTTTTGTTTTTCCGGAAATGACCCCGGATGCGTTCAAATCATCAGTCTTCCGGCAGTACGTCTTCCAGCACTTCATCTTCGCCGGTTTCGCTGAGAAGCGTTTTTTGTTTGCGGCGTTCGAGGGAATTGGCGTGCATATCCAGGTATTCATTCCGGTTGCGCACGATGTCGGCCGCCAGATACAGGGCTTTGATGAGCGAACTCTCATCCGCCTCGCCCTTGCCGGCAATGTCATATGCGGTTCCATGGTCGGGCGAAGTGCGCACGGCTGCCAAACCGGCGGAATAGTTCACCCCTGCGCCGAAGGACAGCGCTTTAAAAGGCACCAGCCCCTGGTCGTGGTACATGGCCAGGATGCCGTCGAATTTGTGGTATTGTCCGGAGCCGAAAAACCCGTCTGCCGGAAATGGGCCGAAGGCAAAAACGCCTTTTTCCTTGGCTTCCTCTATGGCCGGGCGCACGATTTTGTCGTCCTCGTCGCCAATCGCGCCTTCATCGCCGGCGTGCGGGTTCAGCCCCAGCACGGCGATCGTGGGTTTGGGTATGCTGAAATCGATGCGCAGGGTTTCGGCCATAATCAGGATCTTGCGCAGCACCTTTTCTTTTGTAACGGCGGCGGCTACTTCGCGTATGGGGAGGTGGTTGGTGACAATACCGATGCGCAAATCATCGGCTACCATCAGCATCAGCGATTCTTTTGCCTTGAACTCGTTGGTAATGTACTCCGTATGGCCGACGAAAGGGAAATCGGCCATTTGCATGGCTTTTTTATTGATGGGCGCCGTAACAAGCGCGTCGATCTCTTCCGCTTTGAGGTCTTTGACCGCGCGTTCGAGCGCCTGGAAAGCGCATTTTCCGCTCAGATCGGTCGGTTTGCCGAGGGTGATGTTTACGTTGTCCGGCCAGCAATTGATAATATTGATGCGATCCATCTGCGCTTCGGAGGCCGTCTGGATGGAATGAAATTGAATATTCTCCTGGGTAATGATATTTTTATGATAGGCGACGACTTTCGTGCTGCCATAGATAATGATCCTGAATGCCGGTCCGGCCTTCTTTATAGCCAGCGCTTTCAGGATGACTTCCAGACCTATGCCATTAATATCGCCGCAGGAAATTCCGATGGTTATGTTGCTCATTGTTTTGAAGTTTAGTGGGTTGAAGGGGGCTGAGGAGGTTTTTTTTAAACTTATCTCCACGCTCTCAACTTTTCTCTGCTCTGCAAACCCGCTTCAAACGTATTGTTTTTTAAGGAAATCATATAAAAGTCGCACGCCGACGCCTGTTCCTTCCTTGGTCCGGTAGCCGTTTGCAGTGCGAAGATAGGCAGGGCCGGCAATGTCGAGGTGCAACCAGGGATATTCCGTTGCAAAATGTTCGAGAAATTTTCCGGCGGTAATCATGCCGGCATTGCCGGAGCCGATATTTTTCAGGTCGGCAATATTGCTTTTCAGTTCGTCGCCGAATTCTTTCCAGAGGGGGAGTTCCACCAGCCGCTCATAGGTATTCCAGCCACTTTTCTCGAGGGCGCGTTTGGTCTGTTCGGGGGCGGTGCCCATGTAGCAGATCGCCTGGGTGCCCAGTGCGCGCACGGCCGCGCCCGTGAGGGTAGCGAGATCGAGCACGAGATCGGGCTTGTATTTTTTGGCGTAATGCAGCGCGTCTGCAAGAATCAGGCGGCCCTCCGCGTCTGTATTAAGCACCTCCACGCTGGCGCCGGAGTACATCCGGATCACGTCGCCGGGAGCCATGGCGCGCTCGCCGATCTGGTTGTCGGTGGCCGGGATCAGGCCGATGATATGGACGGGAAGCCGGTTAATGGCGGCAGCGGCTAATGTGCCGACCACCGTGGCGGCGCCGGCCATGTCGCATTTCATGTAGTCCATGCCGTCTGTGGGCTTCAGACTCAGTCCGCCGGTATCGTATACGACGCCTTTTCCGACCAGTACAACGGGTTTTTCATTCTTCGGGCTGTCGGGCTTCCATTCGAGTATGCAAAACCTCGGCGGCGCGCTGCTGGCCTTGTTGACAGCCAGGATGCCGCCCATTTTGAGGCTCTCGATCTTTTCTTTTTCCAGTACCTCGACTTCAAATCCGTATTCCGATCCGGCGGCAACCACGGCGGCCGCTAACTGAACGGCGTCGAAGTGCGATTGGGGTTCGTTCACCATGTCGCGGGCAAGGAACACCGCTTTCAGGAGGGCGTTCAGCTCGGCGATGTCCTGTTCGGGAGCGTCTTCGACGACAATTTCCCTCAGTATCTTTTCCTTCTTTTCCGGCTGGGTGAAATATTTCAAAAACTGGTAGCTGCCAAGGGCCAGTCCTTCCGCAAAAGCAAGCGAGCGGTTTTGCTTGCAAAGGTTGCGAACGGCCACGGATTCCAATTTGTATTGCCGGAGATCGCGCAAAAACTCGTTGCCCGCCAGTCGCGCTATTTCGGCAGCGGCGGCGGCATCGGTGTCGTTTTTGAGTATGCGGACAAACACACATCCTTCGGCACGTGGAAAAAAGAAATGGGAGACCTCCCGCTCGATGCCCTGACGTAAAAAAGACGTTTCTGACGGCAGCAGGATGTCGTTCAGCCGGTCAAGCCCGTCTTTTTCAGCCAGGATGACCAGGTAACTATGTTGGGATTGACCGGGATTGGCGGTGGTCAGTTGGACTCGTTTCACGAATAAAGTCGGATGATGGGAAGTGCTGTGATTGATCGAATCGGTTGCAAATGCGCAAAAGGGCGACAAATGTAGGACTTTTTACTGGTTTTTTATGGGAAAATGACCCTGGAGAATAAAAGGCCCTGCTTTAGTTGTGGCATGAATTCAACGCCCTTGTTTTCCGCGGAAAACAAGGGCGTTGAATTCATGCCACAACTAAAGCAGGGCCTTTTATTCTCCAGGGTCATTTTCCCATAAAAAACCAGTAAAAAGTCCTACATTTGTCGCCCTTTTGCGCATTTGCAACCGATTCGATCAATCACAGCACTTCCCATCATCCGACTTTATTCGTGAAACGAGTCCAACTGACCACCGCCAATCCCGGTCAATCCCAACATAGTTACCTGGTCATCCTGGCTGAAAAAGACGGGCTTGACCGGCTGAACGACATCCTGCTGCCGTCAGAAACGTCTTTTTTACGTCAGGGCATCGAGCGGGAGGTCTCCCATTTCTTTTTTCCACGTGCCGAAGGATGTGTGTTTGTCCGCATACTCAAAAACGACACCGATGCCGCCGCCGCTGCCGAAATAGCGCGACTGGCGGGCAACGAGTTTTTGCGCGATCTCCGGCAATACAAATTGGAATCCGTGGCCGTTCGCAACCTTTGCAAGCAAAACCGCTCGCTTGCTTTTGCGGAAGGACTGGCCCTTGGCAGCTACCAGTTTTTGAAATATTTCACCCAGCCGGAAAAGAAGGAAAAGATACTGAGGGAAATTGTCGTCGAAGACGCTCCCGAACAGGACATCGCCGAGCTGAACGCCCTCCTGAAAGCGGTGTTCCTTGCCCGCGACATGGTGAACGAACCCCAATCGCACTTCGACGCCGTTCAGTTAGCGGCCGCCGTGGTTGCCGCCGGATCGGAATACGGATTTGAAGTCGAGGTACTGGAAAAAGAAAAGATCGAGAGCCTCAAAATGGGCGGCATCCTGGCTGTCAACAAGGCCAGCAGCGCGCCGCCGAGGTTTTGCATACTCGAATGGAAGCCCGACAGCCCGAAGAATGAAAAACCCGTTGTACTGGTCGGAAAAGGCGTCGTATACGATACCGGCGGACTGAGTCTGAAGCCCACAGACGGCATGGACTACATGAAATGCGACATGGCCGGCGCCGCCACGGTGGTCGGCACATTAGCCGCTGCCGCCATTAACCGGCTTCCCGTCCATATCATCGGCCTGATCCCGGCCACCGACAACCAGATCGGCGAGCGCGCCATGGCTCCCGGCGACGTGATCCGGATGTACTCCGGCGCCAGCGTGGAGGTGCTTAATACAGACGCGGAGGGCCGCCTGATTCTTGCAGACGCGCTGCATTACGCCAAAAAATACAAGCCCGATCTCGTGCTCGATCTCGCTACCCTCACGGGCGCGGCCGTGCGCGCACTGGGCACCCAGGCGATCTGCTACATGGGCACCGCCCCCGAACAGACCAAACGCGCCCTCGAGAAAAGTGGCTGGAATACCTATGAGCGGCTGGTGGAACTCCCCCTCTGGAAAGAATTCGGCGACGAACTGAAAAGCAATATTGCCGACCTGAAAAATATCGGCTCCGGCAATGCCGGCATGATTACCGCCGGAAAATTTCTCGAACATTTTGCAACGGAATATCCCTGGTTGCACCTCGACATTGCCGGCCCTGCCTATCTTCGCACTGCAAACGGCTACCGGACCAAGGAAGGAACAGGCGTCGGCGTGCGACTTTTATATGATTTCCTTAAAAAACAATACGTTTGAAGCGGGTTTGCAGAGCAGAGAAAAGTTGAGAGCGTGGAGATAAGTTTAAAAAAAACCTCCTCAGCCCCCTTCAACCCACTAAACTTCAAAACAATGAGCAACATAACCATCGGAATTTCCTGCGGCGATATTAATGGCATAGGTCTGGAAGTCATCCTGAAAGCGCTGGCTATAAAGAAGGCCGGACCGGCATTCAGGATCATTATCTATGGCAGCACGAAAGTCGTCGCCTATCATAAAAATATCATTACCCAGGAGAATATTCAATTTCATTCCATCCAGACGGCCTCCGAAGCGCAGATGGATCGCATCAATATTATCAATTGCTGGCCGGACAACGTAAACATCACCCTCGGCAAACCGACCGATCTGAGCGGAAAATGCGCTTTCCAGGCGCTCGAACGCGCGGTCAAAGACCTCAAAGCGGAAGAGATCGACGCGCTTGTTACGGCGCCCATCAATAAAAAAGCCATGCAAATGGCCGATTTCCCTTTCGTCGGCCATACGGAGTACATTACCAACGAGTTCAAGGCAAAAGAATCGCTGATGCTGATGGTAGCCGATGATTTGCGCATCGGTATTGTCACCAACCACCTCCCCATACGCGAAGTAGCCGCCGCCGTTACAAAAGAAAAGGTGCTGCGCAAGATCCTGATTATGGCCGAAACCCTGCGCATCGATTTCAGCATACCCAAACCCACGATCGCCGTGCTGGGGCTGAACCCGCACGCCGGCGATGAAGGCGCGATTGGCGACGAGGACGACAAAATCGTGCGCCCGGCCATAGAGGAAGCCAAGGAAAAAGGCGTTTTTGCCTTCGGCCCATTTCCGGCAGACGGGTTTTTCGGCTCCGGACAATACCACAAATTCGACGGCATCCTGGCCATGTACCACGACCAGGGGCTGGTGCCTTTTAAAGCGCTGTCCTTCGGCGCAGGGGTGAACTATTCCGCCGGTTTGGCAGCCGTGCGCACTTCGCCCGACCATGGAACCGCATATGACATTGCCGGCAAGGGCGAGGCGGATGAGAGTTCGCTCATCAAAGCCCTGTATCTGGCGGCCGACATCGTGCGCAACCGGAATGAATACCTGGATATGCACGCCAATTCCCTCGAACGCCGCAAACAAAAAACGCTTCTCAGCGAAACCGGCGAAGATGAAGTGCTGGAAGACGTACTGCCGGAAGACTGATGATTTGAACGCATCCGGGGTCATTTCCGGAAAAACAAAACGATTACCATATGAATGCCATACTTGGTATTGACGTAGGTGCGTCCGGCATAAAGGGCGCACTGGTTGATCTTGACAGCGGCCGGTTGTACGGCGAGCGATTCCGCGTACCCACGCCACAGCCCTCCACCCCCCAAACGATGTCGGAGGCTTTTTCTGAAATTGTGGATTTTTTCAATTACGAAGGCGTTGTGGGCTGCGGTTTTCCCGCCATTGTGAAAAACGGGGTAGCCCTTTCAGCAGCCAATATCGACCACAGCTGGATCGGAACCAGTATCGAAGAAACGTTCGGGAAATCGGGCAATACCCGCGTTTTTGCCACCAACGACGCTGACGCCGCTGGCGTTGCCGAAATGCGTTATGGCGTCGGGAAAGGCGAAAAGGGTCTGGTATTCCTCATCACGATCGGCACAGGACTGGGTACGGCGCTGTTCTACAAAGGCATGCTGGTGCCAAATACGGAACTGGGACACGTGCTGTGGAAAAACGGCAAATCCGCCGAACTTTACTGCTCTTCGGGCGCGCGCGAACGGCTGAAAATCAGCCGGAAAGAATGGGCGGGCCGCTTCAACGAATATTTGCACCACCTCGAACGCCTGTTTACGCCCGACCTTTTTGTCCTGGGCGGTGGCGAAAGCAAGTTTTTCGATTCCTATAAAGACCAACTGACCACAAACGCCCGCGTCGTTCCGGCCAAATTGTTAAATAATGCGGGTATTATCGGGGCTGCGGCTTACGCAGCGGAACAGGGGTGAAATCCGTATTTGTCGTCATAGCTCGTCATTCGTCATTGCATTTTTTCAGGCACTGATTGTCTTTCGCCATCGGGTCTTTTCAATAACATAATATACTCATTTACAATAAATTGAAAAACACCTGATGACATATCGAAATCCGATAAGGAATGACGAGATCCTCCCTCACTCCTTCGGAATCACCGCCCGGCTCCGGCTTTCTTCCAGTTTCATCTCGCGCTGGCGATTGCGCTGCACACCTGCCACCACCATAATAGTTACTTCATAGAGCATGTAGAGCGGTATGGCGACCATGGTTTGCGATACCACGTCGGGTGGCGTGATGATGGCCGCAATGATCAGGATAACCACGATCGCATGCCGGCGATACGTGCGCAGAAACGATGTGCCAACGATTCCGATTTTGGCCAGAAAATACCCCAGGATGGGCATTTCAAATACAAGACCCATCGGGAGCGTAAACATCGTCATGTACGTCACGTATGAATCGAGGGTAGGCGCCACTTCCAGTCCTTCCAGCGTGTAGCCGGCCAGGAAACTGATGGAAAATGGGGCGATGACCATGTAGCCGAACACAACACCCATCAGGAAAAGCAAAGAGCAGACAAATACGATGCCGCGCACCGATTTGCGCTCCTTTTCGTACAGGCCCGGGCTGATAAAACGCCAGAATTCCCAGAAGATCAGCGGGAATGCGCCAATCACACCCATCCAGAACGATACGTACAGCAGTTGCATCAACACTTCGCCAAGCTCGCGGGTAATGAGATCGAACTTGGGCGGGGTAAAGCACAGGTTGTCGCCCAGACCGACAGCTTGCGAAAAGCCGCACAGTGCCCGGTAAGTGATAAAATCGGGATGCCTCGGCCCGAAGATCAGCGTGTTAAAGACAAAATCCTTGTTCAGAAAGGCAACCGTGGCCAACACACCGATATAGAGAAAGGAGCGCAGGATGTGTTTGCGCAGTTCGGCGATGTGTTCAAAAAAAGACATCTCACCCCGTTCCTTATGAATGCGTTCGTGTTCGTGCTGCTGATCGAGAGGCATGGCTGTGTCCGGGTTTGAGCGCAGCGAAAGTGCTGCGGCACGTTAGACGCGGCAAAGGTAAAAGGTTAAGCGATCGCGGGAAAAAAATCATTCATCTTAACGGTCAGGCGGGCAAAGGAGCGGTTAAGCGTGTTTTCATTTTGTTTTAAATATATCAAAATTCCTTTTTTTTGTTTTAAAATAGCGACATTTGTGTTTTGAAAATGTGCTCTTCATTTCCGGAATCAGATCGACTGCATGAATTCTTCAGGGCTTTTTATCAAGTCTGTAATAAGGACGGGGCGCTGCAATTTTTGCATGCCGGCCACTGGTGATTTTTAATTTTTTCCCTGGTTGCGGCCATTTTAACAAGGGGCGTATTGAAGTCAGATCAGTTTGTTATTGATACTTTACAGGTTATAATCGAAAAATATACAGTTTTTATTAGATTACAATCACAGAATTTCTATTTTTGATCTAAATCTGCTCCTAATGTTCATTAACAGAATATTACTACAGACTATTCAGGAAAAGATAGCGCCGGGTAAGGCGGTCATTTTGTTGGGACCACGCCAATCGGGCAAATCAACCATTTTAGATCAAATAGCCCGGCATAGCACACTGCGGGTACGTCGCCTGGACTGCGATGATGCTTCTGTCCGAATGAGGCTCGAAGTACAGGTGTTGCCAAATCTGCTACAGGTGGTGGGAGATGCAGAACTTCTGTTGATAGATGAAGCACAGCGGGTAAAAAACATCGGCCTGACACTTAAAATCATCAGCGATCACATGAAAAGCGTCCGGTTGGTGGTGAGTGGTTCTTCTTCCTTCGAATTGTCTAGCCAAATCAACGAGCCTCTCACCGGGCGTAAATGGGAATATACATTGCTGCCTTTCTCCACCTACGAAATGGTACTCCACCACGGCTCCTTTGAAGAGAACCGCCGACTAAGCCAAAGACTTATGTTCGGAATGTACCCAGAGGTAGTCAATACACCCGGCGCAGAGCGCGATGTCCTGAATCAATTGGCTGCCAGTTATTTATACAAAGATATTTTTGCTTTTCAAGACTTGCGCAAACCCGAACTGCTCGACAAACTCCTGAAAGCGCTGGCGATGCAAGTCGGTTCAGAAACATCCTATAACAAACTGGCTGATACCGTGGGCAGCGACGTTGGCACTGTACAGCGATACATAGATTTACTGGAAAAATCTTTCATTGTCTTCCGATTACCCGCATTTAGCCGAAACCTGCACACCGAATTGAAAAAGACCCGCAAAGTGTATTTTTATGACAACGGAATTCGAAATGCCGTAATAGGCGATTTCCGGCCTTTGGAATTACGGAATGACCTCGGCGGGGTCTGGGAAAATTTTTTGGTAAGTGAACGTATCAAACGTAATCACTTCCACAATTTTTATGGAAGCTCCTATTTCTGGCGAACCTTGCGTCAACAAGAAGTGGATTACATGGAAGAGTATGACGGCCAGCTGTTTGCCTGGGAATATAAATGGAATCCGGCCAAACGCGGGCGACTACCTTTACCTTTTGTGAAAGCCTATCCCGATGTAATTTTTAAAGTGGTACATCCGGAAAACTATATTGATTTTTTATCTCCAGCGTGAAGACATCATTTTGTTTTCTGCAAAATCCCTCACTTACATGGCCAAACCACGCACCATATTCTTCTGCTCCAGCTGCGGCGCCTCCTCCCCCAAATGGCTGGGCAAATGCCCGCAATGCGGCGAATGGAACACCTACCAGGAAGAACTGATCCAGAAAGAGACCACCGCCGAAGAAAAGCGAAAATCGTGGGCGCCGACGCTGGGCGGCCGGGCCGAATCACCGAAAGCAGTGCTGCTGGA
>JAKOXM010000048.1 GCA_029781095.1 Bacteroidota bacterium | reverse complement strand
GCTCGGCTGCGCCTTCAAGATCGAAAGCCACAACCACCCCTCCGCCATCGAACCTTACCAGGGCGCGGCAACCGGGGTTGGCGGCATTCACCGCGATATATTTACCATGGGCGCGAGGCCCATCGCTTCCCTGAACAGCCTCCGGTTTGGCGTGCCGGATACGCCGCACATGAAACGCCTCATCGCAGGCGTGGTAAAAGGTATCGGTGACTACGGCAATTGTTTCGGCGTGCCGACCGTTGGCGGCGAGGTGTATTTTATGCCTTGCTACAACCATGATATACTTGTAAATGCCATGTCGGCGGGTATCGTGAAAGCGGGCGAGACCGTGAGTGCCACGGCAGGCGGACCGGGTAACCCTGTTTTTATCGTCGGCTCGGCTACGGGCAAAGACGGCATCCACGGCGCCACCTTCGCCAGCGCCGATCTTTCTGCAGACAGCCATGAAGATCTCCCCGCCGTGCAGGTAGGCGACCCTTTCCAGGAAAAACTGCTGCTGGAAGCCAGTCTCGAGGCCATCCAAACCGGTGCGATCATCGGCATGCAGGATATGGGCGCTGCCGGCATCACCTGTTCGACTTCGGAAATGAGTGCCAAGGCCGGATGCGGCATGCGTATCGACCTTTCAAAGGTGCCGACCCGACAGGCTAATATGAAAGACTGGGAAATCCTGCTCTCCGAGAGCCAGGAAAGAATGCTGATCGTCTGCGAACCGGGCCGGGAAGCCGACATACAGGCTGTTTTTGAAAAATGGGACCTGCCCTGCGAACAGATTGGCGAGACCACCGATGGCGGCCGCCTGGAGTATTATTACCACGGAGAAAAAGTAGCCGACGTGCCTGCCGATCCGCTGGTGCTGGGCGGCGGCGCGCCGGTATATGTGCGCGAGCAACAAATACCGGAATACCTGAAGGAAATTGAAAAGTTTGATATTCAGCAACTTGCACAACCCGGCGATTATAAATCCGCCGCGCAGAAACTCTGGCATTCGCCCAACCTGGCATCGAAAAACTGGATCACCCAGCAATATGACTCCATGGTGCGCACGGGTACGATGACCACCAATCGCCCCAGCGATGCGGCAATTGTTTACGTAAAAGGAACGAAAAAAGCGCTGGCACTAACCACCGACTGCAACTCCGCTTACGTATTCGCCGACCCTTACAAAGGCGGCATGATCGCCGTCGCGGAAGCAGCGCGCAACATCGTCTGCGCCGGCGGCGAGCCGGTGGCGATCACCAACTGTCTCAATTTCGGCAATCCCTACAACCCGGAAGTGTACTATCAGTTTGCACAGGCCATCCGGGGCATGGGCGAGGCATGCAGGCGCTTCGAAACGCCCGTAACAGGCGGCAACGTCAGTTTTTACAACCAATATACACACAACGGCAAAGTGGTGCCCGTATATCCTACGCCTACCATCGGCATGCTGGGCATCCTCGACGACTATGACAGCGTGATGACGCTCGATTTCAAGAACGCAGGCGACCGCATCTATCTCGTCGGAACAAGCCGCAACGACCTCGGCAGCAGCGAATATCTGCGGACGGTGCTGAACATCGAATTCAGCAATTGCCCGCACTTCGACCTGGAGGAAGAGTTTTTCATCCAGCAGGTGGTCAAAAAGGCCATCGTACAAAAACTGGTCAGCTCGGTACACGACGTTTCCGACGGCGGCATTTTCACTGCCCTGGTTGAAAGCGCCATGCCGCGCGGACTGGGTTTTGACGTACGCTCCAATGCGGGCGTGCGCAAAGACGCCTGGCTGTTCGGGGAAGCGCAAAGTCGCATTATTGTCAGCGTTCCGGCAGACGAAGCGGGTGCTTTCGAGCGTTTTTTATCGGGTGAGAAAGCGCCGTTCGAAGCGCTGGGCACGGTGTCCGGCGAAAAATTGACGGTGGACGGTGAAGATTGGGGCAACGTTTCAGACTGGAAACGTACCTATGACACTGTTTTGGAAAATATCATGAATTGAATCAAATCGCCGGACCGATATTTTTCTGCCCGGATGTTTCATTATCAAAATGTTACGAAGAAGATCAGTAACATTCTTTGTCTGTTCAATACCATAAAATAAAATCGTTTATGAAAAGGATAAACATTCTGCTGTTCCTTTCTTTGTCCGTCTTTGCCATTTTTTTTGCCTGCGGCAAGAATGAATACATTATCAAAGGCTCCATCGCCGATGCAGCCAGTTTGCAGGTCGTGCTCGAACAGGCACATTTCGACCGTTCCAACCTCGCCATAGGCCGCGCCACCTGCGATGCCGCCGGCAATTTCGAAATCAAACAGGAAAAACCCTTCGAGCAAGGCATCTATCGCATGACGATCGGCGCCAAACGCCTGTACTTCGTACTGGATGGCAAGGAAAAAACCGTTGAAATCAGCGGCGATATCAACACCCTCGACAGGCTCGATGTGCAGGTAAAAGGCTCTGAAGCCTTTAGTTGCTACGCCGGTATCATCAGCAATGTATTCAAAAACCAGATAAAAAGCCCCGAGGAAGCGCGCGCTACCATTCAGAAAGGTTGCAATCCGCTCATTCAGGCCTTTTTGGCAACTTCCCTCCTGGGAAACCAGGCGGGCGCTTTTATCGATGATTTCAAATCTGCCTCCAAGGCTCTGACGGATTACATGCCCGGTTCAAAATACGCCAAGGACTACGCAACCATGATCAGTACGATCGAAAGCCAGTTGGCGCAGCAAAATGCTTCACCTTCCAACATCGCCGTCGGATCTCCCGCTCCCGACATCAGTCTGCCAGGACCGGACGGGAAAACCCGCTCGCTCTCTTCACTGAAAGGCAAAGTGGTGCTGCTCGATTTTTGGGCGTCCTGGTGCCGCCCCTGCCGCATGGCCAATCCGCACGTGGTGGAGATGTACAAAAAGTATAAATCGAAAGGTTTTGACGTCTTCAGCGTGTCGCTCGACAAGCAGGATGGCAAGGAAAACTGGATACAGGCCATCAAACAGGACGGGCTCGAATGGGACAACCACGTGAGCGATCTCCAGTTCTGGAACAGCGCCCCTGCGGCCGTTTATGGCGTTCGGTCCATTCCCAACACCTTCCTGATCGGTCGCGACGGCAAGATCGTTGCCGTGAATGTGCGGGAGAACCTCGAAGAAGAATTGCTGAAAGTGCTTTGATGCATAAGAATCAAACGTCGGTTCAGGTGTGGCATGGATGATTTAAAAATTTGAAAATCAAATTTTTAAATCATCCATGCCACATTTTTTTGGGCTATGGCGGTTTGCTATTTTTGCCTTGCCAAATTTTCACGATATGAAAAAACTACTGTTCCTGTTATTCCTGATCCCGGCCCTTCTCCGCGGTCAGGGCGGCATGTGGGTGCCGCTGCTCCTTGAGAAGCAAAACGAAAAGGAGATGAAGGCGCTCGGCCTTAAACTCGATGCCGACGACATCTATGCGATCAGCCGGCCCAGTCTCAAAGACGCCATCTGCCAGTTCGACGGCGGCTGTACCGGGGAAATGATCTCCCCGGAGGGTTTGCTGCTGACCAACCACCACTGCGGTTTCGATGCCATCCAGCAGCTCAGCACACTGGAAAACAACTACATCGAAAACGGGTACTGGGCCAAAAGCCGCGAGCAGGAAATGCCGGCAAAAGGCGTGACAGCCATGTTTATCAACCGGATGGAAGACGTAACCGCACTGGCATTGATCGGCGTCACAGAAAGCATGGCTGAAAGCACGCGTCAGGCACAAATCGACAAAAACCTCGTGCAGATCAGGGTGAATACCAAAAGAGAAAAGTGGGAAGAGGTGCAAATCCGCCCTTTTTACAACGGCAACCAGTACTACCTCTTCGTCACGGAAACGTATAAGGACCTGCGCTTCGTTGGCGCCCCGCCGAGCAGCATCGGCAAGTTTGGCGCCGACACCGACAACTGGGTATGGCCGCGCCACACGGGCGACTTTTCCATGTTCCGGGTGTATGCCGACAAGGACAATCACCCCGCGGAATATTCGAAAGACAACGTGCCCTTTCACCCGAAAAAATACCTGGCCATCTCGCTGGACGGCGCGGAATCCGGTGAATTTACCATGGTTTACGGCTTCCCGGGACGCACTGATGAATACCTGACCGAAGCAGCCGTCCAACAAGCCGGGGAAGTACTCGACCCCGCCCGCGTCAACGTGCGCGACCGCGCCCTGAAAATCATGGACGGTTTTATGCGCAAAGACCCGGCGGTAAAAATCGCCTACATCGCCCGCTACGCATCCATCGCCAATGCGTGGAAAAAATGGCTCGGAGAGATGCAGGGGCTGAAAACATACAAGGCCCTTGAAAAAAAACGCGCTTATGAAGCGGAATTTACCAGCCGCGTCGAACAAAACG
>JAKOXM010000017.1 GCA_029781095.1 Bacteroidota bacterium | reverse complement strand
GTTGATACAAAATTGCAGCAGATGCCACAGCAGCAGCATCCATACGCACGATATCATCCTCGACGATTACCCGCACGTCCGGGCCTTTGCAAAGGAAGGCTCGCTCTACGGCTCGGTCCTGCAAAACGGCGAATACGCCCCCATGCCGTATGATGCTCCAAAACTCGACGACTGCACCATCGCCATCATCCGCAACTGGGTTAAAGAAGGGATAAAGGACAACTGAACCCGTTTTCAGGGTGTGTTGAACGATGAGACTTGTCCTTGCCGGGCCTGGCGCGAGACTTTGCCTCGTGACAAACTATCCACGGGGTTTCACCCCACCCTGCACCGCCACTACGCCATCTCCCCCACCCGCTTTTTCCCTTTTACCTTGGGTCTGCCGATGCTGATGTAATGGAATCCGAGAGATTTCATTTGATCGAGATCGTATACATTCCGGCCGTCGAAGATGATCGGCTCTTTCAGCAGGGAAGTCATGCGCTCGAAATCGGGGTTGCGGAATTCGGACCATTCTGTCATGATACACAGGCTGTCGGTGCCTTCGATCGCTTCGTACATGTTGGCGCAGAAATGGATGCGGTCGCCGTAGATTGTCCGCACGTTGTCCATGGCTTCAGGGTCGAATGCCTTCACGCGTGCGCCCGCCTGCAACAATTCGTCGATGATGACCAATGCCGGCGCTTCGCGGATATCGTCGGTATTGGGCTTGAAGGCCAGGCCCCAGACGCCAATGGTTTTCCCTTCAAGTTCGTTCTTATAAAACTTCCGGATCTTTTTGGTCAGTACATTTTTCTGGAGGCCGTTGACCTTCATCACCGATTTCAGGATCTTGAAATCGTAGGAATACTGGCTGGCCGTTTTGGCCAATGCCTGCACGTCTTTGGGGAAACAGGAACCGCCGTAGCCGATGCCCGGGAAAAGAAAGCGTTTGCCGATGCGGCTGTCGCTGCCCATACCGATGCGGACCTGATCCACGTTTGCGCCCACCTTCTCGCAGAGGTTGGCGATCTCGTTCATAAAGGAGATACGCGCTGCGAGGTAGGAGTTGGCGGCGTATTTGGTCATTTCGGCCGAACGCTCGTCCATGAAGTAGATCGGGTTGCCCTGACGAACGAAAGGCTCATACAGTTGGCGCATGAGTTTGCGCGCCTTTTCGCTGCGGGTACCCACCACTACGCGGTCGGGTTTCAAAAAATCGTCTACCGCCACGCCTTCGCGCAGAAATTCGGGGTTCGACACCACGTCGAACAATTTTTTTGGCAGTTTTTCTGCCATGATAGCGGCTACCTTTTCAGCGGTGCCTACCGGTACGGTACTTTTATCGACGATGACTTTATAGTCTGTGATCATGTCGCCCAGTTGGCGGGCTACACCCATGATATAGGAAAGGTCGGCGCTGCCGTCTTCACCCGGCGGGGTGGGCAGGGCAAGAAAGATGATCTGGGCGTGGTCGACGGCACTGCGAAGGTTGGTTGTAAATACGAGACGGCCTTCTTTTGTGTTGCGTTCGAAAAGCACGTCCAGCCCCGGCTCGAAGATCGGAATCTCGCCCTTTTTCAGGCGTTGTACTTTTTGTTCGTTGTTGTCGACGCAAATGACGTTGTTGCCCGTTTCGGCGAAGCAGGTACCGGTGACCAGTCCTACATACCCGGTACCAATGACAGCGATGTTCATGTTCCTGGTGCTTTAGTTTTTTAAATCTTTACGATCCGTTTTTTGTTTTTTTACGGATTAAAAAAATACAAGATTGCTTCTTACAAAAACGGAGCGCAAAGGTAGCGCACCGCTCCGATATTGACTTTTCCGAATACAATTTTTATTATCCTTCAAAAACACCCGGTTTTTAAAATGATATTCGGACATAAGACTTTACTTTGTAAGAAAGATCAAAGGCGCCCCGTCCAGATCGGTTTTCCAAATCAAACGCGGATTTTTCCCAAATGAAAATTTGTCTGACAGTTTTAACTTCCGTTTTGTTGCCTGCGGCGGTAGCCGCGCAACAATCTTTTGCACAAAATATCGTGCCCAATCCCGGCTTCGAACGTTTTGCCAACCCGCCCATTGGCTGGTCGTACAAAGGCGCGTATTTCGGACAGGTGATGAAATACTGGTTCAGCGCCACGACTTCCAGCCCGGACGTGTACGGCCCGGGTGTAAAAGTGCCGCGCGACTGGGCGGACAAGGGTTTCGGCGACCAAAAGGCGCACGGCGGCAACGGTATGGCGGGCCTGACACTATACGGGTGCACCAACGGCAAGCCGCACTGCCGCGAATACATAGAGATACAACTGGCCGAGCCGCTCGTTCCGGGACAGACATATCTCGTCGAATTCTGGACAACCCACCTGAAAAGGTCGCTGCAAATCAATAACTTAGGGGCACATTTCACAGAAAAACGGATCGAACGGAAAGCCGAGGAGTTTTTGGAAGTAGAAGCCCAGTTCAGCGTCAAAGACATTGTAGAGGCGCCCGACGGCAAATGGATTAAAGTGAGCGGCACGTTTCAGGCAGACAAAGAATACGAATATCTCGTACTGGGCAATTTCAGCGACGATGCCCACACGCAATTCAAATCGTACCGCCAGGATTGCTTCAACTATGCCTACTACTATGTAGATGATGTTTTGGTTAAAAAAATACCGCCCATTCTTACCGTGCCGATCAAACCCGACGACCTCACCCGCCAATCGCTCGAACCCGGCAAACCTATCCTGCTGAAAAACATTTATTTCGAATTTGACAAGGACGAACTCATGCCTCGTTCTTTTGTCGAACTAAACAAGCTCCTGGCCATCATGCGCGATAACCCGCACATGGTTATCGAGATCACCGGCCATACCGACAATATCGGCGAGGATGACTATAACCAGTTCCTTTCCCGGGCACGGGCCAAATCGGTCGTTTTTTTTCTGCTGGAAAACAAAATAATGCCCGACAGGCTTAGGTATCGGGGGGCGGGTGAAAAACAACCCGTCGCTACAAATGACACCGAGGAAGGCCGGGCCCAAAACCGGCGCGTGGAATTCACAGTGGTACGAAAATAAAATGTCGGCGACTGGTCAGGCGGCTTTTTCCGCCGCTTCGATAGCCTGGCGCAGTGTTGCTTTGGGCAGCGAGCCTGCCTCCCGCCAGAGTTCGCGGCCGTTTTTATACAGTACAAACATCGGCACACCCAGTACTTTCATGCGTACGGCGAGGTCGAGGTTTTTGTCCACGTCGATCTTGACAATCCGCACCCGGTCGCCCATTTCGGCCTTCAACTCATCCAGCAAAGGCATCATGGCCACGCAGGGTGCGCACCAGGTCGCCCAAAAATCGACGAGCACAGGCGTTGGTGAATGGACAAGTTCTTCGAAAGAGGCGTTCATTTTATTTAAAATTCGAAATTTCAGACCCTAAACAACGTATATGCGGCAAGTGTTGCGGTGCGGACAAACAAGCAGCCATAAATCTCTCACTTTTGCATTGTATCCTGCAAAACCCGGTATTTCTGATTTTCACAATTTAGCGTACACATTATCACTCTGCTCACAAAATGAAAGCCCTTTCCCTTGTTCTCCGGCTCGTGGTAGCCGCAATTCTGCTCCAAACCCTTTATTTCAAATTCACTGCTGCGCCTGAAAGCGTGTATATCTTCCAGACCCTCGGCGCCGAGCCGTGGGGCCGGATCGGATCAGGAGTGCTGGAACTCATCATTTCCGGGTTGCTGCTGTGGCCACGCACGGTGGGTATCGGCGCGGTGGGTGCATTGGGTGTCATCAGCGGCGCGCTTATGGCGCACCTGACCAAACTCGGGATCGAAGTACAGGGCGACGGCGGCACGTTGTTCTATCTTGCACTGACCGTATTCATCGGCAGTGCCGTGCTGGCGTGGTTGCACCGGCGTGAAATACCCGTCGTCGGCAACTGGTTTGCCTGAAACATTCAGACGTTCCGAGTCCTTTTTGGGCGGTTTCATCGAAAAACGGGCCAGTACACGGCTAAAGGAGGCATTTTTGAGCAAAACAACTTCCTATGCTCTATATGCGCCTTAGCCTAATGCTTTTTTTGTCCGTTGCTTCCACGTCGCTTTTTGCCCAAAAAGAAGACAGGGCCATCAAAGATGTGATCAACAACTTTTTCGCCGGTATGGAAAAAGGTGACACCGTGCTCTTGAAAAGCACCTGTACCGAAGAGCCGGTTTTCCAGACTTTCATGGCCAACCAGGAAGGCAAAATGCAGATGTATACCGAAGACTTCCGGGAATTTGTGCAGTTTGTCGGCACGCCCACCAAGGACAAGTTCAGGGAAGCGATCGAATTCGAAGCTGTTCAGACCGAACAGTCGCTGGCCAGCGTCTGGACGCCCTACAAATTCTATCTCAACGGCAAATTATCGCACTGCGGTACCAACTCTTTTCAGTTGGTAAAAACGTCGGAAGGCTGGAAAATCCAGTACATCATCGATACCCGGCGCCGGGGTTGCAAATAAGGCGCTACAAGCGCCGGAGCATTATCCAGCCGTCGCGTTCCTGTTCCAGCAGCAGGTCGTGCTCGAAGCGTGTCGGTCCGATATTGTGAAAGCCGGCCCGTTCGTATGCCTGAACGGGGCCGGTTTTCATGACTTCCAGCCACACTGCCTCGCGGTCGAGTTGGCGCGCTTTCTCCAGTACCCATTCGATGAGCTGCCGCCCGGCCCCTTTCCTGAAAAATGCCGGCATCAGGTATATTTTTTCGAGGTAAAGCGCGTTCGTGACAAACGTACCCGGCGCCTGTTTTTGCCATATAACTTTAAGAAAACCAACAATTTGCGTTTCCTGATCGGTCGCCAGCAAATAGGCTTTACCGGAATCGGCAAACTCGCTTTCCAGCACCTGGGCGCCGAAACATTTCTCCATGTACCAATCCAGCCCGCCGGGTTTCCAAATGTGTTGATAATATGGCTCGTAAGTAGCTCGACCTACATATTGCATGAGTGGCAAATCCTCAACGGTAAGTTGTCTGATATGGAAATCCATGCGATGTGTTTATGATGATGGCCTGGATCTGAGCGCCTGATATTTGGGCAAATTGACCAGCAAAACACCCAAAAGAATTACCGCCAGTGCCAGCAACTGTCTGCCCGAGAACGGCTCCGCTGCAAACAGCCAGCCCAAAAATACAGCGACGACGGGATTTACATACGCATAGGTGCCTACCTGCACTGTTGAGCGTACGCCAAGTAGCCAGACGTAGGATAAATACCCGATCAACGATCCGAAACCGATCAGATAGGTCAATCCCAGCCACGATTCAGCGCTTACGTTTGCCAGTGAAAAGGTCCGGGTTTCGCCTTCAAACCAACCTGTTAATGCGCTGAACAATCCGGCAGCCAGCATCTGAATGCCCGCGTTCATGGTAGTGGACTGCTTCGATGGATGGTATTTCACATACAACGAGCCCGTAGCCCAGGAAATGCAACCCGCCAGCAAAACGAATATGGCAAACAAGGTTTTGCCGGATAAATTGCCCGAATCGGAGCCAAAAAGCGTAATAATACCCCCAAACCCGATGAGAATACCAAGCAGGATGAGTTTCTGTGAAAAATTGTAAGCCCACTGACGGTAATCGAGCAACATAAACCAGAAAGGCAGGCTGGCTACGACGATCGCCGCCAGACCGGAACTGATGTGTTGCTCCACCCATACCACAGCGCCCGTGCCACCGAAAAGCATGAGCACACCCGCAAAAGCATTTTGCAGGGTCGGTGTCATACCCGGGCGTTCGCCCCTCAACAGACGCCAGCCGAGCAGAATAGCGCCTGCAATGGAAAACCGTATGCCCGACAACAAAAACGGAGGCATCGACTTCAGGCTGAATAAAATAGCCAGGTAGGTAGATCCCCAGATCAGGTAGATGGCTGCGAATGCCGCGATCACCCGGCTATCGGGAGAAAGTTTTTGTGTGTTCATTTTATTTGAAAATTTGCGCGAGGTGATGTTGTAAATGGCGCACGTAATCTTCGGCCACAAACCGCAGGGTTGCCGGCTCATCCCACACATTCAGTTGAATATCAAGGAATTCCGGCTTCATTTGAGCCATAACATGAGCCAGATGGCTGTTGTAAAAAAACCAGAGCGACACCAGCGTTTGCCAATCGGCATCCTGGTATCGTTGTATTCCGACCCATTGGTCCTGCGCATACAGGTAAGGTTGCAGATCGGTGACGCCGGTCTGCGCGCGCACGAACCGCTGATGGTTGTTGGCAGCTGAATCGATCAGGTGCCCGATGACCTCCTTGGGCGACCATTTTGCGGGGGCGGGCCTGAGCGCGGCCTCCGTTTCGTTCAATAAAAGGAGACGCGGGCGGGCAGCATTTATGGCAGTGAGGAGGCTTTGTGCTATCTGTTTCATTTTGTTGCTTTTATGACAGACGACAGAAGTCCTATCTGGCCGATGTGGTATACATCGTGCTGGAGAATGGCTTCGATCAAAAAACGGTAGGTGTAGGATTCTGAATAAACCTCGTCGAGAAAAGAGTCTGTTCGCGAGGAAAGCGCGGCGGTAATTTCCTGTTGACTTTCAGCAAGTTCTGTTAATATCTGTTCCCATCCTTTTTCACGGAGAACAGACACCGGCGGCCAGTCTTCGGCTGAATTGATCCCGATCCTGAAATCCAGGTTGCCTTTAATCTTTTCGACCAGAACACGACGCCATACGATAATGTGCGAGACGACCTGTGCAATGGCATGGATACCCGGCAGTGGTACGGCAAAGGCTTCTTCCGGCCCGATCTGTTCCAGTTTTTGAAGCAACGATTCACCGTACCAGGGTTCTCCCGTACTTAATGACTCAAGTTGCCGGATTAGATTTAAAATCTCCGAATTCGTTTTCATAGCTTAATTTTACGATCTAAATTGATTTCAGCGGTAAAATTACAGGATCTTTTTTTACCGGTAAAATTTTTTTTGACCGTAAAATATATGTCTGACCCGATTGAGGAAATTACACTGGATGGCGGCTGGCTTTGCCTCGATTTTACCAATACCGTCTCGACGCGAAAACCTGAAACCGGCGGGGAATACTTGCGGTCGTGGGCGGATTTTATACTTTGGGTACGCCGGGTCGGATTGTCGGGCGAAGCGGAGTTTCTCGCCTGGCAGCGTTTGCCGCCCGGCGAAATCTCGGAGGTGCGTGCGCTGCGCGAAGCGATTCATGATTTGTTTGCTTACCGGGCGAAGCACGGCGCCATTCATCCGGCGCATCTGGATACGCTGAACGGCTTTTTGCACGAGGTATACATGCATACGATTATTTGTGCCACGGAGACCGGCTTTCGCAGGGGCGTCGCAGACGGCATCCATGTGGAAAAACCGCTTTGGCTTATTGCACTGTCTGCGGAAGCCCTGCTGTTGGGCGACAAGCTTCACCGGGTAAAGGCCTGCGACAATTGCGGTTGGCTTTTCCTGGATACTTCCAAAAACGGGACGCGCCGATGGTGCAATATGCTTACCTGCGGCAGCCAGACAAAAGCAAAAGCCTGGTATCACCGGAAAAAAGAAGCCGAAAGCCGGAAGGGTAAATAGTTTTCAGAAGCTGTTTTAAAACTCCTGCCGGAGCGGCAAGGGATTTTAAAGTCTTTTTACTTCGTCAAACGCATGATCAGGCGCGTTCCGGAGGGTTGGGCCACGACTTGGAAACCCGCTTTTTCAAAGGATTTGGCAAAACCGATGAAAGCAAAAACTTCGGGTACGGAGTCTTTTTTTGCGATCATCGGATAGGCTTCCACGGCCGACGCACCTTGCCCGAACGCATATTCGGCCGCAGCCCGGATCATGCTGACACTCAATCCTTTCCGCCGCCATTCCTTTTTTACGAAAAAACAGGTAATGCTCCATACGGGCATGGCATCAATGCGTTTCAGCAGGCGGGAATTCCCGAGGCGCCGCAGTGATTCCCGCGGCGAAACCGAGCACCAGCCGACCGGCTCGGCGCCCGAATAGGCCAGGATACCGAGCGGTTGCCCGTTTTCGGCCAGGGCGCGAAACAATCCCCTGTTGTTTTCACCTTTGTTGCGTTCGTATTCTGCCGATGAAAGACGCCAGGTCATACACCAGCAGCCTCCGCAGGCGCCTTTGGAGCCAAAAAGGGTTTCGAGGTCAGGCCAGGTTTCGGCATCCAGTGGTTTGAAGCGAAAAGATTCCATAGGCAAGCGTCTTTTTTACTCGAAAACAGGATTTTCAACCAAACCCAGCCCTGCTTTATCGCTCAATTTAATTTTACCATCCACCAGCAAAGGCATTTCAAAGGGGTTATTGCGGATCAGCCAGCAGCCGTCGATATCCGCAAAATCGCAAAGCGGAGCCAGCGCAGCAGCCGCCAGAATACCGCATGAGGTCTCGGTCATACAGCCGACCATGACTTTCAAACCCCGTTTGCGAGCCAGGCGGACGGCCTGAAAACCTTCGTGCAGGCCGGTACATTTCATAAGCTTGATATTAATGCCGTGAAACGAGCCGGCAATCCGGTCCAGATCGGACATGCGTTGGAAACTTTCATCTGCGATAACAGGCAGGGGAGAGCGTTCGGTAAGCCACGCTGCTGCGGAAAGATCGTCTTTCGGCGTGGGCTGTTCGATGAGCAACACGTTTTGTCCGGCAAGCCAATGGATGAGTTCCAGCGCTTCTTCAGGGTTTTTCCAGCCCTGGTTGGCGTCGGCAAAAATGGGTTTATCCGATACTTCCCGGATCGTTCGGATGATGGCCCGATCGTCGTCGGAGCCGAGTTTTACCTTGATGATCGAAAACCCCTCGCTTTCCGCCAATTTTTCCCGAAGAATTGCCGGCGTATCCATGCCGAGGGTGAAACTGGTCGGCGGCATATCCGCCGGAACCACGTTACAGAGTTCCCAAACGGGCTTTCCGGCTAATTTTCCCCAAAGGTCGTGTAAAGCGATATCGACGGCAGCTTTGGCCGCATGGTTGCCGGGGGCCAGGACATCCATTTCAGTCATGATACCGGCAATGGAAAATGGCGCATCGTGTTGTTGCAGTATCTTTTGCGCTCCAGTGAGGAATGCTGTGGCCGTTTCGTGGTTTTCACCGTAGTAAGGGGGCATTGCGGCTTCGCCAAAACCGGTCAGGTTGCCGTACCGGACCCTGGTCAGCACGGCATTGGTGTGGGTACGCATTCCGGTGGCGATGCGAAACGGATGGCGCAACTCGAGCAATATGGGCTGGAAAGAAAGTTGCAGCATGTCTCAGCCCTGATATTCCGGGTGTTGTTCGATAAAACGGAACAAAGCGGTCATAGCCGTATTGCGCACCTTGTTTCGCAAAAACGGCGTCCCGCCGAGCAGCCAGCCGGTGATCCCGAATGCCTGTCGCGCCCAGCGCGGAAAAGAAAATTCGTCGTGATGCCGGATAATTTTACCCTCCCGGAATTCAAACGCCGCATCGATGATGTTGTGCACCTTTTTGCCTGTCCGCGAGAATGTGTAGCGCGCTTCCCAATGGGCGGAGCAGCTTTGGCCGACGGTCTTGATATTGTTAAATTCTATCGTCAGGTCTTTCCCGGAGATACATAGCATGTGCCACATCGCGGCGATTTCCTTTCCGTTGTTCAAATGGAAAACCGGGTCGGAGAAACTTGCCTCCAGGTGATAGCAGGCCGCCATATCAGCGTGGTTTTTACTTTGAAAACTGCGGTAAAAACGTTCAATTAGTTGTTCGCTGGTATTCATTTTAGTTGCCGGTTCCGGGATAATCTGTTAATTTTGACGGGTAAAAATGAATAAAATCTTTGATTTATGGCGGAACTGATTTTCGCTGACCGCTCGATCAGGCGACAACTTCAGTTGCGCTCATGGGACGATACCCTTTCGGAACTGGACAAACTCCGGCGTGCGCCTGAAATACTGCTCTCACCCGGCTGGAACCTGCCGCACATACTCGATCATTGCACAAAAAGTATCGCCTACGCCATGTCGGGTTTTCCCCGACTGAAACATCCGCTTTTCCGCGCGGTGATCGGGAAGGCAGCGTTCCATATTTTTGATCTCCGCGGACAACTCAGCCACAATCTGGGTGAAGAAATCCCCGGAAGCCCTGTTGGAGAACCGCCGCTACCGCTTGAAAAAGCAGTGGAGCAGATGCAGCAGACCATCCAGGCTTTTGAGGACTTTAACGGGCGCCTGATGCCGCATTTTGCCTATGGCACACTTTCAAAAAAACAATATGAACGCGCGCATGCCATGCATATCGGAAACCATCTTTCCGCCCTGGAATATTAGTCAGACCACTGATTTTGAATTACATTTGTATCCACGAAAACGATTTAAGTACCGAGGCCGAATTACTTGATGAAATAAACGCAGGGAATCTAAGGCAAGACCAGACATTTTTTAGGGCATAGCAGCGCCAAGGCTGAAAAAACAACGCAGTATTGACGCAAAGGACCAATGTGGATTTTATCGGATAATTCGGTCCCGGTACTTATTACAAACCCATCATTCAAATGGCAAATAAAAAAGCAAACAAAGCGACCTTTACATACGGTGGCGTTGAAATGAACTTTACCAAAAGTGAAACAAAAGCCGCCGTTCAGTTCAACCGGAATTTGAAACAACCGCCCCCGGATTCGGAGCTGGAATCCTTCCAGGAAGAGACGCCGCCGAGCCAGGTCGGCAGCTTTGAAGTATTTGAAGCCGACAAAGGCATCGACGAAAAACTGGACGAGCAACGCGAAAGGCCTGACGTGACGGTGGGCACGCACGTGTGGCACATGGAAGGAGAAGAGGATACGTCGTTTATCCCGACCGGCAATATCTACGTAGAATTCAAGCCCGGAACCGACGATACGAAACAACGGGAACTCATGGAAGAGTTTCACCTCAATATTATTGAAGTGGTTGGCCCGGATGCCTATCGCGTAAGCGTCACCGCCGAATCGCCAAACCCGATCAAATCTGTCGTTCTTCTTCAGAAAAAGAAGATCGTATCTGTAGCAGAACCGGAGTTGCTCACCAAGCCGGTCAACGGTTTTTCGCCGCCGGCAGGGCGTTTTATCGCTACACAATGGCACCTCGAAAATACAGGTTCGCAAATTCCCATCGTCGACATCGACAATGCCGTTTTCGGCACAGGGCACTTCAAACGCGGCGCCGATGCCAAGGTAAAAGAGGCGTGGAATTTTTTGGGCAACCTGGGTTCCCGAAACCTGAAAATAGCCGTTATCGATACTGGTTTTGCCATCGATCATCCGCAACTGCGTGGCGACGGCACCAAAATTACCAACACCTTCAATGCCGCCAACCGCAATACCGACGTATCGCCGTGGTTTCAGGCATCCGACGGCAGCTGGGGAGTGTTCAGTCACGGCACTTCCTGTGCAGCGGTCGCTGCGGGTGCTTTGGATACACAGGGTATCCTGGGTGCAGCGCCCAATGCGCGCATCGTACCGATAAAACTGGATATTCTCAGCGATGAAGCCATCAAAAATGCCTTCGAACACGCCTTGATGAACGGCGCCGACATCATTTCATGCAGCCTTGGCTTTCCGAAACCGGTGCCGCTATCCACCTATGTGACCAATTATTTATCAAAAGTGACGCGCGAAGGGCGAGGCGGCAAGGGTATCCCTATGTTTTTTGCCGCCGGCAATGCCAACCCCGCCTCCAATAACCAGCCAAGGCCTGTCAGCGATTTTGCTGCGCACCCCGACAGTATATGCGTGACGGCTTCCAACAGCCTCGACGAACACTCCGATTATTCGTTTTACGGCCCGAACGCGTTTTTATGCGCTCCCACGAATGGCAACAACGGCGTAGGGATTACCACTGCCACCGTGGAGGCGGGCAGCAACAACCAGCTGGTACTCGCCTACACGAGCGGATTTGGCGGCACTTCGAGCGCTACGCCCCTCGCAGCAGGCGTATGCGCACTCATGCTCACGGCCAATCCGAATCTTACGGTGAGCCAGATCAAAAATATCCTTCGACAAACAACGGACAAAATCGGGTCGCCAAATGACTATGATGCCAACGGGCATTCCAACTATCACGGCTTTGGCCGCATCAATGCGTTGAAAGCAGTACAGATGGCTGCGCAGATGGCCGGCGGCGGCAGCGTGCCGAGTTCCGGGACAAGCGCACCACCGACCCAGCAATCCTCTTCTTCGGCTCAACGAGGCAAGGTCACCTCCAAATTTCTCAATGTGCGTTCCGGACCATCCACCAGCTTTGCCAAAGTAGGTCAATTGAATCAGGGCGATATCGTTAACCTGGTCGATAAGACATCCGGATTCTGGCAAATCGGCCCGGGGCAATTTGTAAGCGCTGACTATATACAGTTATTAGCCGTCAACGGCGCCGTGGTCACCACACGCAAGGGAAAAGTGACATCGACGGTTCTCAATGTGCGATCAGGCCCTTCTACTGCCAATGCCAAGGTAGGGCAACTGAAAAAAGGCGCCGTGGTGACTATTCTGGAAACAAGCAGCAATGGCTGGCACCGTATCGACAACCAGAAATGGGTAATCGGGTCTTATATTCAGGAAGTTTAGAGTATGTTTAAATTTCGGTGTCGGAGCGAAAGAGGGCAAATTTTATTTCAGGCAAGGCAAAATTTTTGCCATAGCCGGGCGCCTATGGCAAAAATTTTACCGAAGCAAGAAATAAAATTGGCCGCTTGCAGCCCGGCGACCGAAACTTAAACATACTCTTAAACAAGCACAGCCAGGAAGAGACGAACTTCCCGCTTTTTGCCAACTTTGCGCCGAAGATTCAGCCTTACGCGCATGCACTACGAAAACACCCACGCATTTGCCCGGCAACTCGACCG
>JAKOXM010000777.1 GCA_029781095.1 Bacteroidota bacterium | reverse complement strand
AGAATATGGACTGCCGGGACCCCAGAATTTTATACCGCACCGGGCGCCGGGGCTGGTCTGTCGAAGAAACGGCTCTGCGACCGGAAGTAATCGAGCGACTTCACAAAGAAGAAGGCGCGCAATTCTGGGTGTATGCAGGGCCCGCTTTGCCCGAACTGCAAATGTACGGCAACCTTGCTTCCTTGCCGTCACCGCAGGTATTTGACCTGACAAGCGCTTCGAATAAACTTTATATCTTCGATCTCCGGGAGAAGAACGGGGTTGACCCGGATTTTGTCAGCCACATAATTGACCCGGCAAAAGGGTCAATTGAATTTTTCTGGAAAAACGCAAATGGAGAGAATTTTGAAAACTTTCAAAATCTGAAACAGGCGCTTGAAAAAGAGAACAGGGAACTGATTTTTGCCATGAACGGCGGCATGTTCAAAGAGGACCTCTCTCCGCAAGGCTTGTACGTTGAAAACGGGAAACTGCTTTCTGAAACGGACACCATTCAAAACGGATACGGAAACTTTTATTTGCAACCCAACGGCGTCTTTTATTTGACAAATGATAATGAGCCGTTTATCTGTAAAACAACGGATTTCGCTTTTTCAGGCAACATCAAATATGCCACGCAATCCGGACCTTTGTTGCTGATAAACGGGGATATCCACCCGAAATTTGTGCAGGGCTCCAATAACCTCAATATCAGAAACGGGGTTGGCATTTTACCCGACGGGAAACTGCTGTTTGCCATGTCAAAGGAGAAAATCAACTTTTACGACTTCGCCGGTTTTTTCAAGGCACATGGCTGTAAAAATGCGTTGTATCTCGACGGCTTCGTGTCAAAAACCTATTTGCCTTCCGACAACAGGGTGCAATCAGGCGGCGCATTTGGCGTGATCGTGGCGGAGACCAGGAAAAAGGAATAGGCGACCACACATCGGGGATTTTTCACGCGAAGTCGCAAAGATTCCGCAAAGTCGCAAAGTATTGATATTCTGAATTTTGTGCCCCGGCGAATTGTTCCTTTGCGGCTTTGCATGAAAATACTCTTTAACACGACAGACAATACCTGAAAAGTCAGGCATTTTAAAAAAAACAATCGTTTTTCCATGAAAATCATCACCAATCCGTCCTCCGGCGCCCATCGCAGGAACGGAGATTTCTACCGGATCACAGCGGAAGAGATACGCCGCTACAAAGAAGACGGCTACCTGGTGCTGCACGACGTACTGACCGACGAGGAAGTGGCCACGATCGATCCCTGGTTCGAGCATTTCATCAGCGGCAGCGAGCCGGGCATGGGTCGTGATTTTTGCGATATGAGCCAGCCGTACGGCACGCCCGTGGAAGAATTCAAACTGGTGAATGCCATGCTGCCCGGCACCTACCGGCCCGAGTTCGCCGGCAATATTTTTTTCCGCGTGGCGCAAGGTATTGCCGACCAGTTGTATGAAGGTTCGGCGCGCATGGATTACGAACAGTTTCTGGCTAAAAAGCCCAACAAGGCCGGGGCGGAATTTGCCATGCACCAGGACCTCGGCTACTGGCCCAAAACGAAGAACACCTGGACGGCCACCTTTTCGCTGGCCATGAACGATGCCACCGTGGAAAACGGCTGCCTGCAGGTGGTGCCGGGTACCAATAAAGAACCCGAACTGCGCGCGCACCGGCCAAAGGATTACGGACACGGAGAAACCGAAGGGATCAGCCGGGACGATTCGCACACGCTGGTGATCGAAAGCAAGCCCACGGATGAAGTGGTGTACCTGCCGGTAAAAAGAGGCAGTATCACCATTCACGACGAACGCATCGTTCATGGTTCGGGCGGTAATATGACCGATGGCTGGCGCAAAACCTATGTCATGGCTTTCCGCGATGCCGAAACCATAGCGGAAGAGCGCGCTATGGGATTCACGCATTCGCACAACGACACGGTGGATTGGGAGAAGATCATCCGGTGAAATCTTTTTGCGCCTGTATTCTTGCACGGTTATTAGTCCATCCTGCATACTTGTTACGTGCACCTTGTAATCCGGCATGAATTCATATTTATTTGCATGACTTCGGGGTCTGTTTATCCCGGTATCCTGATCAGTTTCAAGCAAATGATATGAAGCATTTTCACACGCACGTTTTTATATTCCTTCTCGCAGGGTTGTTTTCAAATGCAAATGCCCAAAGCCCGGAGCTTGCCTGGGCGGGCGGTATTGAGCACAACATTTATAATATTGTCAGCGAGGCGATAGCAACAGATGCAGCCGGAAATTCCTACACTACTGGATATTTCTACGGAACGGTTGATTTTGACCCCGGTTCGGGTGTTTTTAATCTTGTTTCCGCCAGGCACGGTTACGACCTTTTTGTGCGGAAAACGGACGCATCGGGGAAATTCATCTGGGCCAGGCGCATCGGCGGAAATGGTACTGACGGCGGAAATGCGGTGGCATTAGATGCGACCGGAAACGTATACCTGACGGGATTTTATGCAAAAACGGTTGATTTTGATCCCGGAGCCGGTGTTGTTGAACTGAGTGCCGCAGGCTCCAACAGCGCATTCGTCCTGAAACTTGATAATTCCGGCAATTTCCAATGGGTGAGGAACATCAGCTCCACCGACTTTGCGGAGGGGAGAAGCATCGGGGTTGACCCTTCCGGGAGCATTTGTGTCTCCGGCCAATTTAACGAAACAGTCGAATTCAACTCGGGTATATACAGCATTACTTCCAGCGGAAAGTATGACGGTTTTGTTGAAAAACTGGACCCGAACGGCACTTTTCTGTGGGCTGTCAATACGATCGGCGCTGGCTCCGAAACGTATGGCCCCCTGTCGATAGATCCTTCCGGAAGTATAATTCTGACGGGAAATTTTAGCGATACGGTCGATTTTGACCCTGGGGCAGGCATATTTACGCTGGTTGCTGCCGGCACGAATGACATCTTTGTTCAAAAGCTGGACGGGGCCGGCCAATTTCAATGGGCTGGCGCGATAAACAGCACCAGCCCTGTCAATCCTTCATCTGTAGGACTGGATTCCGCGGGTAACGTTTATCTGGCAGGCTGGTATTATGGTTTTGGATCTGTCGATTTTGATCCCGGGCCGGATACATTTATGCTGCCTGTTACCGATTTCAAGTGCCTGTTTGTAGAAAAACTCGACAAAACCGGTCACCTTCAGTGGGCAAAAGGTCTTTATGTAAATGGGTCTACCGATTGCAAAATGGTCACAAATGCGGCCGGGAACATTTTCCTGACCGGATATTTTGAGAAAACCGTTGATTTTGATCCCGGCCCGGCTGAATATTTTTTAAGTTCCAACGGCGCAGAGGATATTTTTTTTGAAAAACTGGATGCATCCGGAGCGTTCCTTTGGGCGAAAAGTATCGGAGGGCCATATGACGATTCGGGTTTCGATATTGCGCTGGACACCTCCGGAAATATCTATTCAACCGGTAATTTTCAATGGTTGCCGAACTTTGACCCTGACACATTAAATCTGTTTCCCGGCAACGGATATGGAGTATACCTTCATAAAATGGATTCCGATGGCCATATTATCTGGGCTAACACGACAAAGGGGCTTACCGGCACCACCGTGGGAGTAACCATGGCGTTGAATGCCGCAGGTGATATGTATTCCGCAGGAGCTTATTCCGGAACCATTGATTTTGATCCGGGCCCGGATACGGCAAACCTGAGTTCGGAAATCGAGCGCCGGTTATTTATTCGCAAACAGGATACAAACGGTAATTTGCTCTGGATCATAGACTTTGGAAGTAGTCCGTACAGCCTTTGTCCCACACTGACAACCGATGCGGAGGGGAATATCTATGCTGCAGGGAGTTTTAGCGAGACGGCCGATTTTGACCCCGACCCAAATAATGTTTCGAACATGACATCGAGTGGCGATGTCGATGTGTTTATCCAAAAAATGGACTCATCCGGCAATCTGCTGTGGGTGAAAAGTATCGGCGGAACAGGTTCAGACAACGGCCAGAAGGTTATTGTCGATGCTTTTGGCAATGTGTACGTTGCGGGTACTTTTAGCGCTACAGCAGACTTCGACCCGGGGCCGGATGTCTTTCAAATGAGTGTCGCCCCCGGTACATACAATGAGTATTTTATCCTGAAACTGGATGCTTCCGGTAATTTCCTTTGGGCAAAGCAACTGGGAGAATCCATGTACATCGCCGATTTTAAAGAATTGAGTATGGCGGTCGACTCTTCCGGAAACGTGTACAGGACCGGCGGATTCAAAGGTGTGACGGATTTTGACCCCGGCCCGGGTGTTTATTATTTGTCCTCGTATCTCGGGTCCAGGGATATTTTTATTCAGAAACTTGACGCTTCCGGTAATTTCCTTTGGGCGAAAAAAACAGGGTATTCCAATGAAGATGAAGGGCAATCAATCAAACTCGACGGTTCAGGCAATGTCTATGTAGCAGGTGTATTCCAGAATTCGGTGGACTTCGACCCGGGCCCGGGGACATTTGAACTAACCGCCCCGTCGGGCAGCAGCATGTTTATCGAAAAACTGGATTCTGGCGGTAATTTCCTTTGGGCAAAAAGCCTCGACCTGGCGGCCTACTCACCGGAACCCTCTCTTGCGCTGGATGAAGCTGGCAATATCTATTCGACAGGATATTTTAATAAAACCTGCGATATGGACCCGGGGCCGGGTGTATTCATGGTTACGCCTGTCGGCTCGTACGACATATTTCTCCATAAACTTGATTCGGACGGCAATTTTCAATGGGTGCAAACAACAGGCGGGGCTTCCAGCAGCATGAAGGGCAAAAAGATAGCATTGGACGCTTCAGACAATATATACGTGGAAGGTGGATTATTCGGTACCGCTGATCTTGATCCGGGCCCGGGAGAGATCATACTAAGTTCAACAGCCTCGGGAACTACCATTCCCTTTTTTACAAAATGGATACAGGTAACTTCCGGTGTAAGCGAGAACACATTTTCAAGCGATATAAAGGCTTACCCCAATCCAGCGTCCGGGGCTTTTTCGATAGATATGGGCGCCGAATACGCTGACTTGCAGGTTAATGTTCTTTCGATAACCGGGCAACTGGTGTCGCAAAAGCAGTACTCTTCTGCAGGTTTAATGCACATTGAAATCCCGGGCTCTCCCGGTATGTATTTTATCGCCATTACGGACCCAAAAGGGAAATACGCGGTGCTGAAGGTTGTAAAACAGTAACAAATAGCGAAAGAAACGCCCAATGGAAGCCGGCCCATAAAATTTTCGCTATTTACTTCCTCCCGCTGCGGTCCACCACCGTTGCGCTGGCCTGCTGTGTGCCGAACATCACGATATCCTGAATATTGACGTGCGGCGGGCGGGTAGCGATAAACCAGATCGCTTCCGCGACATCCGCTGCTTTCAGCGGCTGAAAATCGTTGTAAATCCTGGCGCGTTCCTCGTCGCCGTCGAATCGGGTAATGGCGAACTCCGTTTCTTCCACGTGGCCGGGACTTACAGAACTCACCCGGATATTGTGCGCGTGGAGGTCGAGCCGGATGGCGCGCGTGAGCGCATCCACCGCAAATTTGGTGGCGCAATACACGTTTCCGCTGGCGTACACTTCCTTGCCTGCGCTGGAGCCAAGATTGATAATGTGCCCCCGGCGGCGAGCCACCATCCCCGGCGCTACTGCACGGGTGACATACAACAGGCCTTTCAAATTCGTGTCGATCATCGTTTCCCAATGATCCAGATTGCCTTCATGGATGGGCGCCAGACCCTTTGCGAGTCCCGCGTTGTTGATCAGGATATCGATGTTTTGCCAGGATTCGGGCAGGTTTTCGAGGGCGGCATGTACGGCGCCCTGATCGCGCACATCGAACGGCAGCATAAGCACATCGGTGTGAAACTCTTCTTCAAACTGTGTTTTCAGCAATACCAGCCGCTCGACCCTGCGGCCGGTGAGGATGACCCTGTGGCCATTCCGGGCAAATATCTCTGCCGTTGCGCGACCTATTCCGGAAGTAGCGCCGGTTACAAGTACCGTTAGCAATTCACGTTTTTCTGCAACGGGTTTTGGAGATGGCGCCGTTTCCGCTGCCGGAGGCTCGGGCAATTTGGTTATTTCTATTGCCGGCTTTGCGGGTGTCGCTACGGTCTGGTGAAACTGTTCGTCGTGGCCGGGCGTGCGAAGTGTCGGATCAAGCATAACCGCCTGGGTATAATGCTTTTCTGCTGTTGCGGAATCGCCGTTTTGCAGCGACGAGCCCGCCAGGGCAAGATGGAGTTCCGCGTCGTCGGGATTGGCCTGGATCGCCATGTTGAGATAATGAATCGCCGTTTCCCGGTAGTCCTGCAAGTGCTCGCTCGTCATCAGACCGAGTTTGCGGTAAATGCCGGGATAGTTCGGGTCGATTTCGGTGGCGCGGTCCCAGCAATATTTGGCGAAAAGATAGTCTCCTTTCTGAGCGGCCATATCACCCATGAGTTCGTAGGATTTCGCCTCGTTCTCTGACGGTTCCATAGGTTGCCCGATATCGGACGAGGTTTCTTCCGGTTCAGCAACTTCTGTTTTGCTTTCCAGTTTTTCAAGCGCCGCATGGTACTCGTTTTTCAAACGCTCGCTCTCCGGGTATTGCTCCATGGCAAACTTGAACAGTTCGATACCGCGTTCGGAGTGTCCTTTATCCAGCCAAAACCAGGCATCCCGAATGCTTTGATCGATTTCGGCCTCGATGTCCCGGTGTTCGGGTTCTTCTTCGGCTTCGGAAAGATCGGCGCCGGACAGATTCAGATCCAGTGCCGGAAAGCCGGAATCGGGCTCTTCAACCGCATCCATCTCATGCAGCAGATCATCCAATGCCCTGAACTGGCCGTTTTGAGCGGGTATGTGCGCCAGGGGTTCCTCTTCGTCGGCGGGTTCCGGCGCCAGCGGTCCGGTCACTACGGGCGTTTCAGCCAGGGCGACCTGCGGAGCCGTTTTGGGAATAGGCGGAATGTCGTCCTGTCCGATGCTGGTTGCGATCCTGCGGTATTGCTCGTGCCATTCCTGCAGCCCGAATTGCCGGAAAAAAGCCGCGTAATGATCGGCCTCCAGTTGAGGCAGCGTCATATGACCGGCTTCGCGAAGTGCGCCGATGATTTCACCTATCTCGTTGGCAATCAGATGTACGTCATTCATTTCGCTCTCCAGGATGTCTTTTTCCTCTGCGGAAGCGTGCTGATGCCTGCTGCTCAGGTCGAGCCACGCGGTTTGCCAGAAATTCATGTACTGAAGCGCATGCCCCATCCGGTCAAAATGGGTTTCGACGTAATTAAAAGTAGTGCCGCCGTCAGGACTTGTTTTCCCGTCGGCCACAACAGCCAGCAGGTTGCGGTTGCGCACAAGCCGCTGGAGTGCCGTCAGCAAGCCGGACATGCAAAACCGGCTTTTCAGCAGGTTTTCCGTCACGATCAGAACAACGGGGTCTTCCGAATCCAGCAATTTTTTGCCGAAGTTGTCAGGCTGACCGGCCGGCTGGTCTGTGATATGTTCAAAAGGAATTCCGATCCGGCTGAGCTGCTGTTCTATGGATTCGGCGACTTCTGCATTGTCGTGGCAATAAGCGAGGATGATTCGATTCATGTTTTTGAGTTTGGTCGGGCAATTGGATTAGTGCTCCTGAATGAACTACTGATAATCAACAGATTATTTATTGAGAGATGTTATCAATTCGGCAAATTCCTTTTTAAAACTTTCATATTTTGAGGTCGCGGGCCCATCAAAACCCGTATGGACCTCGCGCACCCGGTTTTCCTTGTCAAGGATGATCATGGTCGGAAAGGCCCTGACTTTATCGAGGGCGGGGAATACCCTGGCTGCTTCATCATTACTGGCCTTGCCGGCATAGACTATGTCAAAGGGTATGCCCATTTTATTTTTATATTCCAGTAAATGGGCGTTGGCCAGTTTGGGGTCTTTGTCCCGTTCGAAAGCAAAGGCCACCACGGACATGTTTTTAGCCAGCTCCGGGTTTTGTTTCATGAATTCCGTGAGAAAGACCTGTTCGTCGCGGCAGTTGGGGCACCAGGTTCCCATAACGGTAAAGATTTTGATTTTCCCGTCAAAGTCCCGGGATGGAAACGCAAGTTCGCGGCCTTCAGGTGTCTGCAACTGAAAAGAAATCTTTGCGTCGGATTTGACCGTTGTGAGCGAATCGGGGTTTCCAAGTCGAAATCCGGGATCGCGCCAGGCGGTCCAGAGCGTCTCGTAGTGTTTTCCGGAACGAAAATCGCCCTGCAGGCTGTCGCCGCGCATGCTGCCGCTGAACAGGAAGGCATGGGATCCGTCGAAGCAGGAAAGCCAGAATTTCCGGCCCTGCACGGTGCCCTCCAGGTAGCGGTAATCGCCCGTTTCCGTTCGGAATGTACCTTCGAGGTGGTTGCCTGTTTGCTTGAATTCCCCCACTGCTTTCTCCGGTTTGTCGGTATCCGTTCCGAACAGCGTAGCCCATTCCCCCGATATATCCGCCTCGGGTTTCATGGTGAGTGGGGTAAAGCGATAATCTTTGCCTGAAATGGCATAGAATGGAATGCGATAGTCGTCTTTTGTAGTCACCACCCATTCCCCCTGCATGACGCCGCCGCGTATTTCAGCGTGGATATATGACTGGTATTCAGGAAAATAGATATTCATCGTGTCACGCGCCCGCGTGCGGTCGCGCCCGTACCGGATGCTGTCGAGGCGAATGCGCTCGGAGCCGTTGATGATTTCCACATAAAAGCGTTCGTCGTCCAGATACTTGACCTCGAAATTGAACGGCAGTTCGTTTTCCTTGAATTGATCATAGAGGATGATAACGGTGTCTTTATCGCGCACCGGAATCCGAAATTTTTCCAGTTCGAGAACGCCGCGCCAGACACCGGGTGCTACCCTGGTAAAGGAGTGCTCTGCGCTGAGGCAGCCCCAGAACTGCAAGGCGGACACGGAGACAATAAAGCCGGCCAACAAAAACTTGTGCATATCAGTAGAACGTTAATATGGCTGCGGAAACAGGGCCCGGGCAAGGAATGTTGCAGCCGTCCGCAAAAGTAGCGCAGTTAGAGCATGTTTGGATTTTTGGTTTGAACCGAACGCAGGGAAATTTTATTTTAATCCGGGCAAAGTCTGCAGTCATGACCGGAAACTGTGGCGAAAATTTTAAGGATAAGAAAAATAAAATTTTCCAGATACAGGCCAAAATCCCGGCAGGCACTTATCAACCGACAATAGAAGGGATGATACCAATGCGTTTAAAAAACCGCGCCCGGAATTCGACAGGCGACTTCCGGGCGGCGGTAAATTTTAATGTTCAATGTCGGGAACCCGCATTGCGCTTTGAGAGCGCAGTAGTGAGTGAAATCAGCCCGCCTCCTACAACAAAGAGGCCGAGGGCTATTCCAAGGATTAACATAAATAATCTGGTGTTGATGTGGGAAAATGTTGTTGACAAAAAAATGGCAAAGCCATGTTTCATACCGTTCCTGCCAAGAATAATGCCAAAATTCAGCCGTATCGTACCGTTCCCTAAAAGGCGGTGCCCGGCCGGTCAGGAAAATCTTGCATCTAACACCTGAAAATCCTTTATTTTTGCCCGGCATGTCCACAATCCCCGACTATTATGCTTCAGCATTGGCTTAAAGATATGGTTGAAAGGCACGCATTCGGCGTTTGCCAGTACCTCGGTGAGAAAATGCACATCGCTCCCGGCGAAGTGCGCAAGTATTTCATTTATACCTCTTTCATCGGCATGGGATCGCCGCTGGTGATATATCTGTTTGTTGCCTTCTGGGTGAATCTCCGGCGTTATATCAGGCGCGGCAAGAATTTGATCTGGGATTGAAAGGTTTCCCGCAGATTTTCGCAGAAAAAACA
>JAKOXM010000771.1 GCA_029781095.1 Bacteroidota bacterium | reverse complement strand
GGTTTTTTTTGAAAAAGTTCAATAAATTTTAAAGCAAAAAGTCGCCCGCGCTTTTAATTGTTTTTTAATTGAAATCCGCTGCACCGTCTTGCGTGGGGAGGTATGGGGGCGGTCATCCCTGGCCCAGACGCCGGAGCACTTCCGCACGCAGAGGAGCCGACACTTCAATTTCAGCGCCGTCATTCAGAACGACATGATTTTCGTCTCGCTTGTATTGCGCCACATGCTGAAGATTGACAACGCAATGGTCGTTTACTCGCAGGAATGGGTATTGCTTTAACTCCTGCTGGATGTCGGCAAACCCGCCGGGCAATGCTATGCTGCGTTTGTCCTTCAACACGATCCGGCAACCCGCGGGGTCGTCTTCGCAGCGCACGATGTGCCATACGGGAAAATAATCGATCACGTTATCGGTTTGCACTACGATGCGGTTATCCCGCAGGCGCTGGAAGAGATTATTTACCAGCGGGTAGGCATTCTGGAGCAATATTTTGTCGTTCACTTTTTTGGCTGCCCGGTCGAGCGCCTGCAACAACTCGTTATTCTGCGCCGGTTTGAGTAGAAAATCGGTGGCGCCAAACCGAAATGCTTCATAGGCGAAAGTAGCCCATTCGGAGAGCAACACGAACTCCACGAACGGATGTTCGTGTTGCCTCAATCCGCTCAGGGCGCCGATGCCGGCCAGGTCGATGTCGAGCACGGCCAGATCGGGCAGTTGGGCACAGATGGCTTCGATGCCCTGTTCGCCGTTTTCATACGCTCCGGTGATTTCAATACCTCCACGAATCTGCTGCAGATGTGCTGCCATTTCCCGGGCCTGCGTATGAACGACGATGGTTTTCATTGGTATGGATTTATTAGCCGTCTTTAAAATTGGAACACCAGGTTGCCGGAAGTATCCCGTTTTACGAACACCGTTTCACCGGGACGTATGGTTACACGGGAGGTATAGGCACCTCTGATATCGAGGGTGCCGATAAAGTTGACCTCCCGCACAAGGGAATTTCCGATCTGGTACGTTACTTCTGCAAAACATATTTGGGGCGGATTATTTTGAGAATCGCTCAAAACAACCTGACTCGCCGTACCGGGTACCACACTATTTCGGGTCAGGTCATTTTTGAACAACCGAACGGAATATTCGAACCCGTTCTGGCCGGATACAGGCGCATACATCTGGATGCCCAGGAACTCCCCGTCGATCGAGTAGGCATCCTGCAACGGCGCGGTGGTGAACAGCCCCTGCGCGTCTTTGGACATTATCTGGACAATTTGTCCGCCACTGGAAAAGGTAATCTTGTGCTCGTATCCGAGCACGTTTCCTGTATACCCGCCGATGAAATAATCTACGGAAATATCTCCTTCCCCGCGTGGAATAAAGTCGACCGTCGGCAAAGGAACAGGCAGAAATGTGATGGTGGTACTTTGCATTTTCAAATTTGATTGATGCGGTGAATAAAAGCGTTTTTTGGGGTTTGGTCTGATGAGGTGTTTTCAGGAGCCGGATCAGGGTTTGAGGGCAGGAGCATTTGGTTTTAAAAATAGTTTTTTGGGGCTGGCATCAGGGCTGGATACAGGGTGGTCTGGTTTTTTGAAAATGTTTTTTGGGGTCAAGGCTTTGGGGCCGGGTACAGGGTGGTCTGGTTTTTTGAAAACGTTTTTTGGGGTCAGGTTTCAGGGCTGGATACAGGGTGGTCTGGTTTTTTGAAAATGTTTTTTGGGGTCAGGTTTTTCAGGGGCAGTATGTTCAGATACGGATAACTTCATTTGTTATGCAGTGCAAGGAGCCCTGGTCATCCAGGATCGTATGAAAATTGGCCTCCACGAGGCGAACTTCATACCCGAGACTTGTCCAAAGCCCGATATTTTCGTTTTCCATTTGCTTGATCTGCGCGTAATAGCCGGTGTTTTCCTGCCCGAAACTGAGTGCCGCCAACCAGACAACGGGCGCGGCGTCTGTTGAAACCTCTGTGAGGCAATTGTTATATGCGCACAGGTAAGACGCGAAAGTGTTTTGTTTTTGTACCACAGGGATCGGATTACGCAGGACAGAAAAATTCAGGTTTTCCAACTGCGAAGCGACCGCGTCGAGGTATGTATTCATTTGTTCTATGCTGCGCGCAAGATCGGGGTCCGGGACGGCCGTGTCTGTTACCTGCTCGCAACGACCTACCATCACGATATACCTGTCGCCTTTACGCATGCCGGTCAGGGAGAGGTACAGGTCAATATGTATGAGTTTGGGCGGTTCCTGTTCCGTATGATCGCCGATCTCGATGACTCGGCTGAATGGCCGGCCCTTGCTGTTGAGCGCGTCGAGCAGGCTGGCATGCCCAACCGAATTGTCGGCTCCTGCGAGGCTTTCCCGGAACTGTTTGGCGCCGACCATTACAAAATCTTCATCAAACAGAATATTGCCGCCTGCAACCGGAACCGAACGGCCTTCGACCCGTACACTTCCCCGCCCGGCGAAATTCAGCATGCGCAAATGCAGGTATGCCCACAGACTGTCTTCGTTTTCGGCATCCACGCTTCCGAGCAGGACGAGTTGTTCCGGTTCACTCCATTTCCAGACAAAAGGGTCGCGTACCCAATGACTGTAAAAAGTCAGCGCACGTTCGTCCTGTGGCGCCACCAGCAGGCATCGGAATTGTGCCGGAAGCAACTCGTCCAGCAACCGGCATTCGGCCGTTACTCCTTTTTCCGACAGCCAGGCGTTTACCCGCGACATTACCTCCCGGCTGTTGCACCATACCAGCAATCCCGTATGCGCCGACAGGGTGCGCAACAACGCAAGTATCCGTTCGTACTGGTCGGTGCCGTCAATATTCGTTACGGCGATCATAAGCACGCCGATTTTACCGCGGATTGACGAAAATTGATTGTTTATTTGCATCTCCTTAGATTGCCTGAAATATAATACCAGAAAAAGCAGTGTTCAGCGCCGTTTGTGTTTACAAAGGTGGCCATATTCAAATTACCGGCAAGCGGCACCCCGGGTTTTTTGTAAGACTCCGTCGTTCCAAGTATGATGTAACTATCTGTCAATCAGCAGGATGATTACTACCGATAAATTATACAAATTAATCTCTACGCTGCAAAGTGCGGAGAAAAGATACTTCAGACTGCTGGTTGCGCGCCAGGAAGGCCCTTCGCAACAATATTTGACCCTGTTCCAGTTGATGGAAAATGCAATTGCCCGTGACATCTACGAAGAGCCGGTTTTCACGCTCGACGAAGATGCACTGATTGTTCGTATGAAGCGCAAGGGTATCCCTGAAACACAGTTTCATGTAGTGCGCTACCAACTGGCTCAAATGTTGTTCAAGGCCCTTCGCCTGATGCAGGAAGAGAATAATCAGGAGGATTCGATCAAGATTTTGTTGAAAAACGCCAGGATGCTCGAACGGCGCGGTTTGTTCGAATGGGCAGATGAAATGGCGGAGGAAGCGCTTGAAATTGCTGTAAAATACGAATACCATGTGCTGGCAATAGAAGCACTCTATAGCCTCGTCTATCTTCGCAGCCAGCGCGACACGCAGGGATACGCCGAGAAGCTGCGCGACAATCTCCGGGATATCGAATCGATTACGCATCGTTATGCGGCCGAAAACAAACTTTTTTCGCTTTGTTATCAGGCGCTGGCCTTGTATCGGACCCGTAAAGGGACAAATGCTGCGGAATTGGGTCCGGAAGTCGAACAGATTCTCCGAACACTGGAAACCGTGTACTCTGCACAGGGGGAGAGTTTTCTTTCTCATCTTTACTATTTCCACACACACGTCACGATGGCCCTGCTTCAGACCGGTCCCCGCGAAGGGCAACCCTGGTCCGAACAGATACTTGATCTTTGGGAATCAGATAGTTACCGCCACATGCAGATGGAACGCCCCCGGCAATTTATAGTACACCTGGCCAACTATCTGGGTTTTTGCATCAACCTGGGCGATTTTGACGCCTACGACCGCCACATCAAATCCCTTGAAAATTTCAAACCATCCAATTCCGACGACGAAGCGGAAGTTTTTCAGAACACCGTTTTTTTGCAGCAACTGTATTTTCTCAACCGCGTACAGTTGGATGAAGCGCGAAAAATGATTCCTTTTATCGAAAAAGGGCTGAAAAAATACGCATTCAAGATCAACAAGTCGCGTCTCTTCAGCATTCGCTATCATATCATCCTCACGTGTTTTGCGCTGGAAGAGTATGAGAAAGTGCTGCAAAACTGCGAAACGCTTCAGAAATATGGCAAGTCGGAGCAACGGCGCGACCTGCAACTGTTCGTCAATATTCTCCGCAATATCGCTTATCTCGAACTGGGAGAATTCGATGCCTTGCAGCGTTTTGCCAAAACCGTTCGGAACAATCTCGGTCCTGCGCTTCACACCCCCGATTTCGAACGTATTGTACTGACCAGTCTGGGTCAACTGGCCGAATTGTATCTGAAAAACCAGACGGAACCGCGTCTTTGGCAAAAAATCATGATGCCCGCGCTGACCGATTTCCGGCAGGCTTTGGAAGCGTTTGCGGCTTCCAAACCGCCGCAACTGCCTTTGGGATTTGAGGAGACGCTGCTGTGGGTAAAAAGCAAAGCCAGCGGAAAACCATTTAAAGAAGTTATGCAGGGGCTTTGAAAGTATTCGAAAAAGCAAATTATCTTGTGCCCCGTACCATAACTTGAAATGAAAATGAGTAAACCAATGATTAAAATCCTCACCCTCGACGGTGGAGGTATCCGGGGTATTCTGCCCTGCGCCATCCTGGCGGAACTGGAAAGGCGCATGAACAAACCCATTGCCCATGCTTTCGATCTGATGTCAGGCACTTCGACAGGCGGCATAATTGCCTGCGGGCTCAATATCCCGGACCCTAACCGGCCCGGTCAGCCCAAATTCAGCGCCAGCGAATTCGGCCAGTTGTACGAAAAAGACGGTGGCAAAATCTTCAAAAAACGCGGCGGTCTCTTTTCCGGAGTTGCAGCCATGTTTGAGGAATCTTTCGGGCATGAAGGCCTAGAAGAGTTGCTGCTGCAGTATTTCGGCGACACCGAACTGCGTGAAACGCTCAGCGAAGTGCTGGTAACCTCTTACGATATCGAACAAAGGAAACCTTTCTATTTTCTGTCGCGCCTTGCCAAAGCAGGTATTTCTGGTGAAAACTTCCGTTTGCGCGATATCGCCCGCTCTACCTCTGCAGCACCGACGTATTTCGAGCCAAACCACCTGCCCTGGAGCGCGGAAAAATATCTGGCTCTCGTTGACGGCGGCGTATTCGCCAACAACCCCTCCATGCTGGCCTATACCGAGGCGATGGAATTGCTCCGCCGAAAAAACAAACCCGTCGCAGGGGCTGCAACGGCCCCCCCGGTGGAAACGGTGCAGGAAGAAAATGAATTCGAATCTTTTACAGCGGAGGTGAGCACCGTCGAATCTTGCGATTATTTCATGCTTTCCCTGGGCACGGGCCATATTTCCAAGCCTTACCTGTATGAAAAGGCCAAATCGTGGGGACAGGCGCAATGGTTGCGTCCGATTATCGATATCCTGATGCAAGGTGTGTCAGAAACGGTTGATTATCAGATGCGTTATGTGCTCCCTCCCGCCCATGACGGAACGCCGCAATACCTTCGCATTAATCCGGATGTTCCGGAAGAAAATGCCGAGATGTCGGATGTGTCGGATAAAAACGTGGCAGGACTTCAGGCCATTGCCGCCAAGGCAATCGCGGACAACGACAAGATGCTGGACGAGATATGCCAGATATTGTCCTGAGCATGAAGTAGACTGACCTCCTCGCGGTTATGCTTTCCGGGCTTTAACATTGTCAGGAGAAGCCGAATAATAAAAAGGGGCCGTCTTGCAAGTTTATTTGCGAGACGGCCCTCATCATGGGACGTGGATTAGAAAAGATCAATACATCATCAATTTGCGGCTTGCTGTGCCAAACGGCGTCTCGAGACGGCAGGTGTACAAACCCGGTTCCCGCAAATCCGTACGATGCAATACCACATGATTTTCGCCGGGATCGAAGGTGCCGTATTTGGCATTGATTTCTTTCCCCTTTGCATCGAAAATTCTCAGCACGACGTTTGCGATTTCAGGCAAACGAAACCATAGAAGCGTCATTTCGATAAAAGGATTAGGCGAATTTTGAAACAATTCTACTCCCCCTTCGGCCGTAATCTGGCCTCCTTGAACGTGAAACTGTGTAGCAATCATAATACTTTCCGTCCGGCATTTTGTTTCTCCTGATGGCCATGCCGGCAAACCTTTGGCAGTGATTAAGGATAATTTGATTTACGCGCTGGGAGATAAAACAATTCGTTCAAAACTTATGCCAGATATTGCAGCCATATACAGATGCTTATTTTTTTGCCGCCAGCCCAAACAACGTATTTTTGGCAATTCTAAAAATCTGCCATGACACTTGAAATACTCTTGAAGGATTATACGACCTACAATCTCTGGGCAAACCGGCTGATGGTCGACTGGCTCGGAAGAAAACCGGCCGAACTGATGACGAGGGAACTGCCCTCCAGTTTTCCCTCGCTTCATAAAACCCTGCTTCACATTTGGGGGGCGGAAAAAGTATGGATCGAACGTTTGAACGGCGATGGGCCAGAAAAGTTTCTGACCGATTATTTTTCCGGCAGCACAAAAGACGTGTTCGAAGGCCTGCTCGCCTGCTCGGTACAGTTTCGCGACCTGGTCGCCGACAAGGATGCCGGCTATTTTGCGGGTTATTCGACGTATGTGCATATCAATGGCAATCAGTATACCCAGAACAGGGCGCAGATGATTTTGCATTGTATGCAACACAGCACCTACCACCGCGGACAATTGGTTACCATGGCGAGAAGTCTCGGGCTGACCGATCCGCCGCAAACCGATTATATCGCTCACGTGCGCTTACAGAATCTTTAAAAAATCGTTGATTACCGGTCCCGGAAACCGGTAATCATTAACCAATAACCTTTTCCCCGTGCGCATCCTCCATTTTTCAGATACCCATCTTGGCTTTCAGGCATTCGACGTCGTGAACGACGCAGGAATAAATGCCCGGGAGCAGGACGTGTATGATGCCTTCGAAAAGGTCGTGGACCGTATTATTGAACTGAAACCCGAGGTGGTGATTCATTCCGGCGACTTTTTCCATCGCCCGAGTCCGTCGAACAGGGCGCTTACGTTTGGCCTCGAACAATTGAGGCGGGTATGCGATCTCAAAATACCCGTTGTGATCATCGCCGGCAACCACGAAACGCCCAAAACGATCTATAACAGCCCTATCCTCAGGGCTTTCCGCAGCCTCGATTGCGTGGTGCCTGTTTTCGGAGACCAATGGGAAAAGACGGAATTCGGCGACGTGGTCATACACGGCGTCCCGCATATCAACGACAACCGCCTGTTGCTGCAGGAACTGGAGCGCATGGAGCCGGTAGCGGGCAAGTTTAACATCCTGATGCTTCATACTTCGCTCGGCAAACGCTACCTGATGGAAGAATACGGCGAGCAGGTGTTTCCCGAATCGTTTGAAGCAAAACTTGGCGCATTTCAATACATCGCCCTAGGGCACTGGCACAACTGCCAGCAGATCGATCTGCACCCCAACGCCTGGTATTCCGGCAGTACGGAACGGCTGAGCGACACCGAGGTGGGAACGGAAAAAGGGTTTTTGCTGCTGGAAACCGGTAAAAAGAATGCGTGTAAGATTACCTTCGAAAAAATCCATACGCGCCCCTGGCTTAAGATGGATATCGATGACTGCCAGGCAAAATCCGTCGCCGGGATCGTCGGCGAATTGGAGCGTTTTCAAGGTGCACAAAGCACTAAAAATGCAATTATATCATTGAATATCAACGACATAAAACTGGAGCAAACACTGGAATTAACGAATGCCCGGCTCCGGAATATTTTTGGCGACTGCTTCCATTTGATTGTAAAGCGCCGCAGTTTTTCCGACCGCGCTTTTGTGCAGCACATCGAAGCCAACCAGTTCGACCGCCTCGACCGCATTTTTGCCGAATATATACGCAGCAAGTACCCCGATGATGAAAAACTGGCAACGCAACTGGCCGACAGGGCCGCCCGGTATTTTCAACTGACAGACAAGAGTATGTAACGGAGTCGCTCAAACTGATCGAAACGCATGATTCTCAATTCCCTGCTTCTCGAAAACTACAAACAATATCGCCGGCTGGAACTGTCGTTCCGGGAGGGCCTGGTGGGTATTGTGGGTAAAAACGGAGCCGGGAAATCGACCATATTTGAGGCGATCCTGTATTGCCTGTTCGGCCGTGACGAAAGCAACAAGGCGCTCGTGCGATCTTCTTTCGCTGATCCGAAGGCAACTGTTACCCTGGCGCTCGATTTCAGCGTCGGCGAAGTGCTGTATGCCGTGAAACGCGAATTTCGCGGCAAAACGCTTACGACCAACGCCGAGTTTTACAAAAATGACGTGCTCGTGGCGAAGGGTATGGCCCCTGTAAATGAAGAGATTGCGAAGGTGCTGCACATGGAACGCGATGCTTTTAAACGCTCTGTGTTTTCAGGGCAGAAAGAATTGTCGGAGTTGTCGGATACGACGGGCGAAGCGCGCAAACGGATGGTCCGGAAAATGCTCGGTCTCGATACGCTCGATGATGTGCAGAAATCGGTGAACAACGATAAAAACGTGCTCGAAAACCAGGCAGCCGGCCAAAGACAAAGCCTGTTGTCTGCGGAAGATATCAAACGCCTGGAAACGGACATAACGGAGCGGTCCGGCATCGTGGGCGTGCAGGCGAAGAAACTGAAAACGGAGGAGGCCGAATTAAAAAAACTGGAGTCGACCTATCGCCTGGAAAAAGAAAAATTCGGTGAAGAGGAACAGCGTTTGACGCGTTACAATGCATTGAACCGTGAGTTGGGGCAATTGCAGGAGCGTATATCGGGTCTTGTCCTCCAGCGGGAAACGCTAAACGCCAAACAATCAGAATTGCTGAAGAAAAAAGCCGGCCTGGATGAAAAGCGTGCTGAATACGATGCCTATATATCTGAAAAAAAGGCATTGGCCCAAATGGAGGAGAAGCGGCAACGCAAACTGAATTATGATACATATTCCCAAAAAATAGCGGAACACAAGGAGCAGATCGCGGCCAGTCATTCCAGATCGGAAGCATTGCGTCACAGCGTGGACAAATTGTCGGCTGTTGAATCCATGCTGCAGGAGAAGCAGCAATCGGTAGCGGCGCTGGAGTCTGAAATAGAGACCAAACGCAACGAACTCCGCGAGAAGGACGCGCGTATCGCCGATTTGCAGGCGCGTATTCGTGAACGCAGCGAAAAGATCGCCAGCCTCCGGGCCATCGGCAAGGACGGGACTTGTCCAACCTGCTTCCAGCCGCTGCTCGACAGTTATGAAAAAGTCCTGGCGGAGTTGGGTCGCGAAGTTGAAATATTGCAATTAAACGAGTTAAAGGCCCTGGAAATTGAAAAAGACGTCGTGGTGGAAACGGGTATTTCGCTCAAAAAAAGTCAAAACTCCTTGCGACAGGAAGTGGAAAACCTGCTGAAAGAACAATCGCGGCTGGGCGAACTGGCCAAACAACTCGTGTCGGAGGAAGCCGGTCTGAAGATGCTGGAGGGTAAACTTGTACGCGATCAGTTGATCATTCGCGAAATAGGCGAAGTGCATTTTGACGAATCGGTGTTTTTGAAATTAAGGGAAAAACTTGAAAAGCAGGACTCCGGTTTCCTCGCGTTTGCCCAGGACGAGAACTATATCCGGCGGGAATTGCCGGCTACGCAACAGGCCCTGAAATCAACGGAAGCATCGATCACGCAGGTGACTGAAGATGCTCGTCGTCAAAATGAAGCGCTGGCGCAGGTAGGTTACGATGCCGCGAGGTATGAGGCTGCCAAACAGGTACTGACAAGTTTTGATGAAGCGCTCAGCGCGCAATCGGCGATGGTGCGGCAATTGGAGAAGACCCGGCTTGAAATGGAAAACGAGATCGCTCAGCGCCGCGAAAAACTGCTGGCCAACGAACGCATCCAATCCCAGATCAGCGATAAACTAACCGAAATAGAACTGCTGAACAGGCTCTCCGCCATGCTTGGCCAGTTCAAAACGGATATTCTCGAGCGCGTCAGTCCGAGTATCTCGAAAGAAGCAAGCGATCTGTTCAGCCGCATCACCCGGGGCAAATACGAAAGCATCCGGGTGGACGAGAATTTTGATTTTTCCATTGCCGACGGCGGCGTATTTTACCCCATCGAGCGGTTTTCAGGCGGAGAGATCGACCTCGCCAATTTCTGCCTGCGTATTGCGGTCACGAAAGCCATAATGGAACTGAGCGGCGCCGGCCAGGGTGTCGAATTTCTGGCGTT
>JAKOXM010000753.1 GCA_029781095.1 Bacteroidota bacterium | reverse complement strand
AGCTTTGGAGCGGCGCCCGCCAATACTGCGTGTTTATGTACGTCAGGGATAAATTCCACAATGAGCCGATGGGCACGGATCGTTTCAACCGGATGGTCGGCGACTACATGACTGCCTGGGCGGAATACTTGAAGAAGACCGGCATGCAGCCGCGCCAGCTAGTGGTGCTGCTGTGGGATGAGCCGTACAGCCATGAGCACGATCGCGTTATTATCACCTGGGCCAAGGCCATCCGTGCCGTTAACCCCGGCATCGTGCTTTTTGAGGACCCGATTTACCGCAAACCCGAGGAGGGCCTGCCGGAAATGTATGAGCTGTGCGATGTCCTCTGCCCGCAGACGCCGATGATGCTGGCTCAAGGCGAGTCGTTCAAGCAATTCTATCTCAAGCAGCGCGATGCTGGCCGTGAACTGTGGCTGTATTCATGCAGTGGCCCGGCTAAGCTGCTTGACCCGATCGCGTACCATCGCGCCCAGAAATGGCGCGCTTTCGAGATGGGCGCTAAAGGATCGTTCTACTGGGCGTTGGGCTGCGCTGGCGGACAGGGCGATTCCTGGAATGCATATACCCAGCCAGGAAGAGAATATTCGCCGTATTTTGTGTCGCAGACAACGGTGATGGACGGCAAGCACAGCGAAGCTGTCCGCGAAGGTGTGCAGGACTACGAGTACCTGGTGATGTTGCGGGATCGAATCGCCCAGCTGAAAAAGGATGGCGAGGGCGGGGCAGCCTTGGCCAAGGCCGAACGGCTGCTCGCAGAGGCGCCGGGACGCGCCCTGGCGAGTGTCCTTCCTGATAGCCTGGAATGGAAGGTGCCCAAAGACCGTAGCCTGATGGACCAGGTACGGGTCGAAATCCTGCATGCGCTGGCTGAACTGAAGTAAGCGCGGAAGGAGTTATAGGGCGGACTGACGCCACAACTTAATTTTAAAACCACGGATGAACACGGATGAACACTGATTTTTTTATAGGGTTGTTTTTTGTAACCACTGAATACGCGGAATACACGGAAATTTTGTTTAATGTGTAAAGTTTTGCAATGAGCGCTTGTAGTACAGGCTCCACTCAGACGTATGTCGACCTGGCGGCCGGAAGGCCGCCCCTAGCCTCGGGGAGGCGCAACCATGAGTAACCCCAGGTGAAGCGAAGCGGAACCTGGGGGGTGAAAGCCCCCCAAGCCTAAGCCTCGTAGAGGCGACACTATGAGCAGTCCCTTCCCGAAAACAAGAAGTCGTGGAATCGTGATACAATGTCGTGTGTGAAGCGCAATTTGCGTCTCGGCTGGCAAACGTTCTTCTTCGTGCTGTCCGGCTGCTTGCTGTCCGGCATTCTTGCGATGTGGTTCCTGTCTGATATTCATTATCAAAAAGACATCGGGGTGTCTTATTCGCTTGCATGGGACAGTGTTTTTTTCGGTCTGATTCTGACGATACTGCTCGGTTTCCTGATTACTGGCATCTGCTTTTGGCTGAAATTCTATCGCTGGCGCCTTGCATGGGGTGTGATGTTCCTTGTGTGCATCGGACTTGGATTCGTCGTCTGGCATTTTGAGAAACGCCCGGAGGCGGTGATTGCCCGGAGCTTTGGCCGATTCGCGGATGATTTGGACATCGAGGCACTTGTGGTGGATGGCAGTTATGAGTCAAGCTGCAAGGCGTTCCGCATGGCCGGAAATGCAGAACAATTCCAAGAGGCGCTGCAAAAAGCTTTTTCGGGCGAGTTTATCGAGAAAC
>JAKOXM010000729.1 GCA_029781095.1 Bacteroidota bacterium | reverse complement strand
TGCAACCTTGAAGCCCGGACCTTCGTCAATCCAGTCATTCATTGCAACAGTTCAAGCCCCAAAATCCACCGGTCACCGGAATTGAATTGCGCAGCTGCCCCGGGCTGCATTTTTTTGCACCGGTTACTAAACACTGTTCAGAAAATAAAACGTGTTTTAAACATGAAACAATCGACCTCCCTTCTTTTAATCCCGGCACTCCTGTTTTTTTGCCTTGCAAAAACCGTTCAGGCGCAGCCATCTCCAATCCTGGAGGAATATATCAAATCGGGCCTGGCCAACAATCTTGCCCTGCAACAGCAAAATCTTGACCTCCGAAAAGCCCGGGAAGCCATCCGGCAGTCCAAATCGCTCTTCTACCCCACCCTCCAGTTTAACGCCAGTTATACAAAGGCAACAGGAGGCCGCAGCATTGAATTTCCGATCGGCAATCTCCTGAATCCGGTATCCAGCACTCTGAACCAGATTACCCAGTCGAGCCAGTTCCCGACGGTATCAAACGAAACCATCCATTTTCTGCCCGATAATTTTCAGGAAACAAAAGTGAGTTTCGCCTACCCGCTTTTCAATTCCGATCTACGCTATAACAGGGAGGTAAAAGAACACCTTTACCAGAGCAAGGCTGCTCAAACCGCCGCATACGAACACGAATTGCGCTACAGGATCACCGATGCCTATCTGCAATATCTCCAGTCGCTGGAAGCCGAAAAAATATGGCAAAACAGCAAAACGGTACTCAATGAATTGCGCCGTTTCAACGAATCTCTGGTGAAAAACAACGTGGCTACGAAGGATATTGTCGCCACCGCCGATTACGAACTGAGCAAGGCCGACAACGAAATTTTCAAATTAAAAAGTGCGCAAAATACCGCCCGCGCCTATTTCAATTTCCTGATCAACAAGGACTTGCAAAGCGACGTCAGCATCGATACCGCACTGCTCCACGCGACCGTACCGGCGTATCAACCCGAAGAACTGATCCGGCAGGCGATAAACAACAGGCAGGAATTCAGCGCATTGCGCGCCGGGCAGGCGGCGGCCGAAACGGCGATCAAACTCAACGACGCCAATCGGAAAATACCCGATTTCTATATCGGAGGCGAAGCGGGTTTTCAGGGCTACGGATACAAATTTAACGGCGACCAGCCCTATGCGCTTGCCCGCATCGGCATGACCTACGACCTCTTCGACGCGGGCATGCGCAAAAGCAAGACCCAGGAAGCCCGTTTGGAAGCCGAAAAAATCCGGTCGCAATACAGCGAGGTCCAACAACAGATCGCGCTGCAGGTCACACAGGCCTGGAACGACTTTGAAGCAGCCCGAAACAGTTTCAACACCGCACGCACGGGCCTCGCCGCCGCAGAATCGACCTACAAGATCGTCAACAACAAATACCGGGCAAACCAGGCCCTGCTCATCGAGTACCTCGATGCCCAAAACCGGGTTACATCGGCCCGCCTTCAAATGATCCTGTCCTGGTCCGACGTGCTCCTCCGGGAAGCTGCCCTGAAAAATGCCGCAGGTTTGTAAAATGAATCTGCGGATGCCTTGCACCCAAAGCGAAATAAAAATCTCTAAAATATTGAATTTGTTTGAGTTATGAAAAAAACAAGCGCAGAAAAAATAATCCCGGCCGGGCTCGTGCTCCTCGCCTTTGCCGGTCTTTTTGCCCTGATGGGCGGTTGCGGGGAAAAAGCGAATTCGACTGCCGTCGTACAGACTCCCGATGAGCGCATCCCTGTCCGTACAGCCGCTGTCGAACAGGAAAATGTTGCATTGCCCATCCATGCAAGCGGTATGCTCACCTCATCGGCCGAACAACGGCTTTCCTTCAAGATTGGCGGTGTGATCCGGAAAATATACGTGGACGAAGGCGATGTGGTGCGGCCCGGTCAGTTGCTCGCCACACTTGACAAAACGGAAATTGACGCCCAGGTAGCGCAGGTGCAGCAGGCGCTGGCCAAAGCGGAGCGCGACCTCAGCCGCGTGGAAGGCCTTTACAAAGACAGCAGCGCCACACTCGAACTGCTCCAAAACGCCACTACCGGGCGCGACGTTGCCAAAGAATCGGCACGCATTGCGCAATTTAATCAGCAATATGCCGAAATACGCGCCACCAGGGGTGGCAAGATCATAAAAAAACTCATGAACGAAGGAGAGATCACCGGTCCGGGTATGCCCGTTTTCATGTTGTTCGAAACCGGCGCCAACGACTGGGTGGTCAAAACAGGCGTCAGCGATCGCGACTGGGTCCGGCTCAACCTCGGCATGGCAGCCAAAGTATCCATGGATGCCTATCCCAACACCGTTTTTACCGGAAAAGTAACGGACCTCTCGCCTGCGGCAGATCCCGCCAACGGCCTTTACCCGGTTGAAATAAGCGTTGCGCCCCAGGGAAAAAGATTCGCACCCGGGCTGTTTGCCCAGGCGGATATCAAGCCTTCGCAATCAAGGAATTATGTGACGGTACCGGTAGAATCTATCGTCGAGGGCGACGGCAAGTCAGCATTCGTTTTTGTCCCGCAGCCCGACGGTGAATCGGTTCGGAAAGTGCCCGTTCAGATCGCTTTTATCGAAGGCGATCGCGCCTTGATCGCAGCGGGGCTGGAAAACGTAACCGAGGTAATTACCGACGGGGCGCCATACCTCACGGAGAAGAAAAAGATACGCAAAATGTAAGAAGTTGCCGGGGTTATCCTGCCGGAAGTAAAAGAACAGGTTTTCAAGTCAGGGAGAAAGTTTTGGGGTATAAGCGGGCTGCGTGTTTAAAAAAGGTACGATATGACTTGAAAAGATGTCTTTTGGGTTCGTCGGCGGCAACTCGGGGATTTCCAAAACTGGAATGCCTTTCCGGGAAAACAATCAACAGGCGGCGGAAGCCCGGCGCTCCCGACCGTCCATCATCTACCCTCAACCGTATACCGACAAGATGAAAATCGCAGAATTTTCCGTCAAAAACAGCCAGTTTACCTTTATTATATTCCTCGCCGTCATGGCCCTGGGGATCGGCGCCCTGTTGAATATGCCGCGCGCGGAAGACCCCAAATTCGCACCGCCGGGCTACAATATCGTAATCGTTTATCCGGGAGCCGGGCCGGCGGAAGTGGAAAACAAGATCACCGACAAGGTGGAGGCAAGGCTCGGCGCGCTGGAAAACATCGACCGGATGCGCTCGCTTTCGTTCAACGGTATTCTGGTGCTTACCATCGAATTCAAGCACGGGGAGGACAAGGATAAAAAGTACGAGGAAGTGGTTCGGGAGGTCAATGCCCTGCGGAATGAACTCCCGCAAAATATCTACCGCATCACCATCCAAAAATTCTCTTCTTCGGATGTATCCATTCTCCAGGGTGGTATCGTAAGCGAAAACGCTTCATACGCTGACCTGCGTCACGAAGCGGAGCGCCTCGAAGAGGACCTGGAAAAAATTCCCGGAATCAAAGGCGCCGAAACCTGGGGCTATCCCAAACGGGAAGCGCGCATCAGCCTGAATTTGCCCAGGATGGCGGCAGAACACATTCCCGTCAGCCGTGTGCTGGGCGCTTTGCAAAGCGAAAATGTGTCCATTCCCGGCGGCACGGTGAACGTCGGGGAGCGCCAGTTTTTTGTGGAGACAAGCGGCGACTACCAAAACCTCGACGAAATCAGAAACACGGTTGTCAACGCCGATAACGGCAAGATACTGTACGTAAAAGACCTCGCGCAGGTCGATTGGGCGTATGAAGAACCGCGTCACCTGGCCCGCATCAATGGCTCGCGTTGCGTGTGGGTAACGGCCACCATGAAGGACGGGCAAAATATTTTCACCGTCGGCGAGCAGGTCAATAAAACGGTGAAGCGCTGGCGCAAAGACCTGCCAACTTCCATGGATTACGTCAAGGTATTCGATCAGAATGATTCGGTAAGCAAGCGACTCACCCGGTTTGCCAGGGATTTCGGCATCGCTATCCTGCTTGTGCTGCTCACCCTGCTTCCGCTGGGCTGGCGCGCATCGCTGGTCGTCATGATATCCATCCCGCTCAGTATTTCCATCGGCCTTTTCGCCCTCGATCAGTTGGGCTATTCACTCAACCAGTTGAGTATCGTGGGTCTCATCATCGCACTGGGCATCCTTGTGGACGACTCCATCGTGGTGGTGGAAAATATAGAGCGATGGCTGCGGGAGGGGCACAATCGCCGCGAAGCGGCAATCCTTGCCACCAGGCAGATCGGCCTCGCGGTACTGGGCTGTACGGCCACACTTGTGCTGGCGTTTCTGCCGCTGGTATTTCTCCCCGAGGC
>JAKOXM010000727.1 GCA_029781095.1 Bacteroidota bacterium | reverse complement strand
AGTTTGTAGATGAGCCAAAGAACCTCGGTCACGTTGAGACCGCGGTCGAAATAGTCGCCGACCAATACCAGGTGCCCGTCGCCAAAAGACCAGTTGAAGGAATCATCCATCACCTTTGCACCTTTCAGTATCATTTTAAAAGCCGTAAAGTCGCCTTCTATGTCCGACAAAACGAGCATCCGTGCAGGCAGATCATAATGGTCGGGCTCCACTTCAAATTTTTTGCGAAGCGTAAATGAAAACCGGTCACCGGAATCGGGTATATAACAGCTCAGCACAGGGTTGGCCTTGTGGCTAAATGTCTGTGTGCGCGCCACTACGGAAGTGTCGTGCCGTTCCACACTTTTCACAATAATATTCTGGCCCCTGTAGAACACATGCGGACCGTCCGCATCAGGCTTGTTGCCGTCCACGGGCGGATCGCCGGCCAGCAAGGCGAAGGGGAGAAAAAACAGAGAGCAACACCAAATTTTATTCAGCAGCATAACGGCGGAGATTTGTATTGTTTGGATGATAAACGCCGGAAAAGACTTTTAGTCACCCGCAAAAATACAATATGAAATGCCTCCGTAGTATGAATTATTTACCTAAGCAAAAATAACATTTCTTTTGAAGGGCTATCCCGGAATAATATTGCAAAATAAAAGTCATTCTGTCATTAAGCAAAATATGATTCGGATTCCGTTCCGTCAAAAACGGGCGTTAACAATTATAATAATCATGTTTTATGACAAGCATCTGACCAAAACAATTGCCCCGCCCGGATTTTTTCGATCCGGGCGGGGCAAAAACGGGGCAGGATATGCGTATTATTTCTCGTAGCGTGCATTTCGGACTTTCGCGCCGCCTTCAACCTTTATCTCGCTGCTCCCGTCGCTGATCACGAGGGCGTCGTCCTTGGCATAAACAGTGCCTTTGGAACTTTCAGAGGCGGTGATTTCCACCCGCTCCGCCCGCCAGTCAAGCGCTTCCAGCGTGGCGCCGTCGCTCAGGCCCGCATCCATGTAACTGCCTTCACCGATCAGTTCCAAAAAGGATTTGCCCGAAAGCGATACATTGAGACCGTTGCTTACGTCCATGTAGGCTTTTATATGACTGCCTCCTTTTGCGGAAATAGATGCCTCTCCTTCTTCGAATCCGCGAATCGTGACATCGCCGGTGCCGTCGGCATAAACGGATGTAATGACCGGTGATTCGATATAGACATGCACATTGCCCGAACCGGTAGAGCCTTTGGTCGTCAGAGTCAGTTTATTGCCCGTCCTGATCTTCTGGATGGCATCGGCCGGGCCTTCGATCCTGATTTTGAAATTGTCTCCTTTCCGTATTTCCGTATCGAACTTGCCTTCGAGGATAAAGTGTTCGTAATATTCATCACCGTGGTAATCGCTGTCTCCGAATTGCGGGCATTCGGAACAGATGAGCCCTCTACCGGTCATTCTGAACACTTTTTCCGGGTGGCTGGATATGTACTGCCGGTCATTATCATCAGCATAATCATCCATATCAGCCCCGGCATACCGGTAAATTTTATCATCAAAAACGATGTTCTTGCCCACCGGTACGTCTATGTTGATCCGCACGTGCTGTCCCCGCCATTTTTGACCTTTCAGGATACCGAACGAGGTTGGCACCCGAAGCGTACTGCCCGAGACGGATACCGGGAATTCCGTTTTTGCTGCATTGGCAACGGCGTCGCTGGTCGAAGCGCCGCGGGCCTTGATAATTTGCGTGCATTTGAATTTGCCGTCTTCGCTTTTCCGGACGCGTATTTCAACCAGGCCCTTAAATTCCAGGTGGTTGTCATCGATATTCAGGTCCTCATCGCCGTTAAACCACCAGTAAGGCTCTCCCGACGGCCCCATATCGGCAGCTTCCACACGCAATGTATCGGAGTTCAGCCCGGAAAGGTCGATCGTTTTCGTCACCGAACCGCCCTGGCGATACCCTTTGACACCGAATCCGATCAAGAATACGGCGGTGACGAGGTTGACAACCCAAAACAGCCCCAGCGTACCGCTCAGCCAGCCCGGCGTGCGCACTCTGAACAATGCTTTCGCAAATACAAGGCACAACCCGAGGACGGGAATTCCGAGCAGGAAAAAGGCGTTTGCAAAGCCCAGCCACGTGAGTCCACTCGAATAGGGGCTGAAATAGTCGACAAAAGGCGCGGCCGCAAAAAGCCCCCAAATGCCCGCCACCCAGGCGGCAGCCAATGCGATGAACAGGGATACCGCCACGATCGCGGCGATGAATATGCCGAACTTTGCAAACAACCGGACTACGAAACCAAACATTTGGCCGAGGACCGAAACGCCGTGCGACAAGGCGTTACCGAAACTGCGGTCGCCGCTTCCACCACTTTTTTTTTGCGCTCCGTACTCATTAACGCGCGTACTCAGGCGTTCGAAACTGTCTTCTATTTCGCGGGCGATATTGTCCACATTAATGGGTTCGCCACGCATGGCAAGCCTGTCGGCGGCCGTTTTGGCCGGTGGAATCAATATCCAAAGGAGCAGGTAGGCGGGAATCCAGAAGCCGGCCGAAAGAAAAGTCAGCAAGACGAAGATCAGGCGCATCCATACGGGATCCTGCAGGCCGAAATAGGCCGAAAGTCCCGAGCATACGCCACCTGCGACAGTATCTTCTTCGTCGCGGAACAGGCGTTTTCCGGTGCGGATCCTGCTTGCCGTCGTTTTTTTGCCGCTGCCGCCAGTGCTGCTGCCGGCACTTCCACTGCCACCTGCACTTCCGCCGGTTCCGGAAACCGGCTCGTCGCCGAAATCTTCGGGTTTGCCCATGATTTCCGTAGCGGCCTCGACATCGGGCAGCATGACGATGGTGCGGGCGCCCATGCTCTGGCTGATCAATTCACCGATACGCGTCTCAATATCGTGTACGATCTCGTCGCGGCCTTCGCTTTCGCTAAACCGTTTTCGAATGCTTTCGAGGTATGATGACAGATATTCGAAGGCATCGTCGTCGATGGTTATGGCGTAGCCTCCGAGATTGATATTCAGAATCTTATTCATTTTTTAAGTCAGTTGAGAAAGTTGAGAGGGTCCAGGGATACCGGCGTCAGGCGTCGGGTGGGTTGGGTTCCAGGTGGAGGGGTTTGGGCGGTGTTTTGCCTTTGCGTTTTCCACCTGGTTCCGCACCCGTGGTATTGGAGGAACCTTCCAGCGTTTTGTTTACGGAATCCACCAGTTGCTTCCAACTCTCGGTGAGTTCGGCCAGAAACTGTCGTCCCTGCTCGGACGCGGTAAAGTATTTGCGCGGCGGGCCGTTTACCCCTTCACGCCAGATATAATCCACCAGGCCATCATTTTTGAGACGGATGAGCAAAGGATAAAGTGTTCCTTCTTTTACGATAAGGTCGGTCCACTTCAACTTTTTCATGATCTCGGGCGGATAGGTCTCTCCCTCGGCGATAACGGCGAGCACGCACATTTCAAGCACGCCTTTTCGCATTTGGGCTTTTGCATTTTCCAGATCCATATTATAGTCGTTATTGAATGTCAGTTGATGATTGTTGTACCTGTTGCGTCGATTGTACGGCTGCCGGCTGCGGGGTCGTTTGCACGGAAGGCGCCTGGGTTTCCTTCCCTGTCGATATTTTCGGGCTGATGCTGAGCAGGCGCGGCGACCATGACGATACGTCGAAGCCGCTGGCCGGTTTGGCATCGCTTACTCCGCAGGAGATGGAGGCCAGCGCCAGACACCCGAGAAGCAGCAGGTACTTAAGTTTCAAATTTGTTTTCATAGCAGATAAAGTTGTTGCCCCGGAGGATTGTTTTTGAATTCACGGTACAAACATACGGCAAAAGAAATTACCTTGCAATACATAGAACTACCCATAACATAAATCATTTTTTAGAAAGTTGCTATGCTTAATAACAAAAAATTGATTTTCAATTACTTGTAACAGATTCATTTTTTAATTTTTTTTTCAGCCAGCCGAAAAAAATTTATGCCAAGGGCAGATAAAAGTTCAGGAAAGGCTTGTCAGGCTTGCCGGAACGCGGTTACTTTGTATCTTCCTGACAAGCTAGACACCCGGATACTGACTATGCGCCACCTCTTTTCTGCCGCTCTTTTCACATGGCTTTTCCTGCCACTCTCCGCGCAGAATATTCCCATCGAATTTATTGAAAACCCCGACAGGCCCGTAGCCATCGAAAACCCGGCTACGGGTAAAACGATGTTCTTTTTTTACCCCGAAAACCTGAGCGCCGGAGAATTTGCCCGGGAAGGAAATCCATGGAAAGCCTGTGAAATCGACTCCAAAACCCTGCAAGTGCTGCGCTCGAGCGCCGGTGCATACCTGCGCGTCGCGCGAAGTACCGATTTGAAATTCCGCGTGATCTGCCGCTTCGCTGCCGGAGACGAGTACTTTATGGCGCTTGAAAACAGCAAAAAGTGCCTTGTTTATCGCTTTGCCGGGCGCGACCTGAGCATGACAGTGGTCGATTCGTTCAAGGCAGCCAAAGGTGTGCGCATCCTCGGAGCCGTTACAAATCGATCGGGCGCCTACATCCTGTGCACGCGGAAGGCCAGGAAAGAGGGCCACCAAATGATCGTTTACGACATAGGGGCCGACGGGCGGCTAAAAGAACACCGGTTTAAAGCAGACCCGCGGCGCAATTATATTATCGAGCAGGTATTTAGTAATAAATTCAAGCCGCTCGCCGTGCAGGAAGACCTGGAAATAGACCCGAAACCGGCTTCCAGCGCTACCAAGATTTTTGCCGGCGACCGAAAACTCCGGATCACATTCGACGACGCCAACGTAGGCACCGTCTATACCAGCACAACCGCCATTCTGCGGGTCATGACGCTTGATCTCGAAAATGACAGCATGCGCATCAAGCCTTATTATTATACGGACTCACTTGTGCCCGACGCGTTGTACGAACGGCGCAGCAGTTATATATACGACAATAAACTGTTTCAATTTTACCTGAACAATGAGCAGGTGCTCCTGCGCATCCGCGACCTTGAAAGCGGCAAACCCTTGTTTACCAAATCGTTGTTGCGTGAAGACACCATTGGAGGCCTCGCCAGTTCGCCTATCCTGGTGCCGGGCCGCGGAGCGCTGGGGCTGGAACAGGAATACCGGAGCGTGCGAAAATTTTCCAGACGATTCTCCAAATTCGATCCGTTTATCCAGGTCCGCAGGGCAGGCGACGATTACCTGCTTTGCATCGGTGGCTATGAAAACGTTCAGGTGTTGTCCGCGCTGTCGTCAGGCGGCCCCGGCTTTACCACTGCCGTACCCGGTTCTTCCTGGGTAAATACCTGGTCGGCGTCGTATGGTTTGTCCTTTGACCGATCCTTTTCCTTCTATTCTGCCGTCAATGCAAATACCATGCAACGGTCGGATGCGTATTATGAAAAATCACTGATCGCAGCGTACGACGATATGCTGGAAAAAGTAAAAAGGCCGCGCGACCAGGCCCTGTATCGCATCGGGGGAAAGTTCTATCTCGGGTATTACGATTCGCGCCACAAAGAATACCGTCTCCGGCAAATCGAACATTATTGAAAAATCTTCCTTCTTTCTTTCATCATGCTTGGCTAATTCGCCGAAGCATCTTACTTTTGCCGCCCGATTTGCAAAATTGAAGTGGAAATGAACGCATTTGTTGCGTATTCCATCCCGATCAAGGGATTAAAAGTTGGAATACACCATTTTACATTCATCGTTGACAGTGCGTTTTTCTCCCACTTTGAGGATTCGCCGATCGAAGAAGGAGAAATTCAGTTCGAACTGGACCTGGACAAAAGGCCCGATATGCTGATCTTCGACTTCAGTTTGAGCGGATTCACAAAGGCCGAATGCGATCGTTGCACCGCCACGATCGATCTGCCGCTGGAGGATGAAAGAGAATTGATTGTAAAATACGGAGAAGCGGATGGCGAGGAAGAAGATGAAGTCGTGTTCATACACCGGGAAGCCTCTGAATTCAATGTAGCCCGTTACCTGTATGAATTTTCGGTACTGGCGCTTCCGATCACGAATGTTTACGAATGCCAGAACGATCCGAATCCGCCCTGCAATTTTGACATCCTGAAATACCTCAACCCTGAAACCGACGAGCAAAAATCCGACTCCGTGTGGGACGCGCTCAATGATCTGAAAGATAATTAATTACAATAGCGAACAATCCGCCTTCGTGAGCACTTCGGCGGTTAAAATCGATAAAGGCCATGCCAAATCCTAAATGGCGGCATTCCAAGCGCCGCAAGCGCGCACGCCGCACACACTACAAAACGGAAGTTCCGCAAATCGCTACGTGCAAAACAACGGGCGAATCGCACCTTTTTCACCACGCATACGTGGTCGATGGCGACCTGTACTATCGCGGACAGGTGTTGATACCGGGAAGGCAGAGCGGAAGCACTGCTGAAGCATAGCAACCGTTCCTTACCCTGATTTTGAGGAGGCTCCAACCCTGAGTTCAGGGTGTCGTGGGGCTTTTTCTGTTTCTGGATCAGAATTTACAGAATTAGAGAATTTTCAGAATTCCCGATCTGTGCGGGGTTATCCGGAATCTTTTTCTGCATTTTGTTATTAATGGTTGGTCCGGACTCCAAACGGCTGATTGCAAAAATATTTCCCAGTCATATCGCCGGCAGCGCCATGCCGAAAATTCTCTGATTCCGACATTCTGATCCTTATGAAAAATATCGTCAACACCCCCAGCGCCCCCATGCCCATCGGCCCGTACAACCAGTCCGTGATCCACAACGGCGTGATGTACATCTCGGGTCAGATTGCCATCGACCCCGTTTCGGGCGAATTGATTCTCGACAATATTGAAACCGAGACACACCGGGTGCTGCAAAATATCCGGGCCATCCTGGAAGCAGGCGGCTCCGGTCTGGAAAAAGTGCTGAAAGCCACGGTTTTTGTAAAAGATATGAACCTGTTCGGTCGAATCAACGCGGTGTATGGCGAGTATTTCAAACCGGAATTCGCTCCCGCACGCGAACTCGTGCAGGTATCCGAGTTGCCAAAATTCGTGAACATCGAAATCTCCGTCATCGCGGGATTGTAAAATAACGGCCACCATGAAAAACGTATTAAGCGGCATCCAGCCTACGGGCGACATACACCTCGGCAACTACTTCGGCGCCGTGCAAAACTGGGTGCGCCTGCAGGAGGAATACAAATGCCGTTTTGCAGTCGTGGACTATCATTCCATGACCATGCCTTACAAGGCCGATTCCCTTCGTGAAAACACGTGGAAAATGGTGTTTTACCTCCTGGCATGCGGCATCAAACCGGAAAACCTGTTCGTGCAAAGCCTGATACCCGAGCATGTGGAACTCTCGTGGGTGCTCGCCTGCCTGGCCTCCTACGGCGAACTCAACCGCATGACGCAGTTCAAGGACAAGACCGACCAGTTGCGCGAGAGCGACAAGGATGCTTTCGTGAGTTCGGGCCTGTTCCTTTACCCCGTGCTCCAGGCGGCGGATATCCTCATCTACCACGCCGACTATGTGCCCGTCGGCAAGGACCAGGACCAGCATCTCGAATTGTCGCGCAACATCGCCCAGCGCTTCAACCACCAGTTCGGCAAGGAATACTTCATACACCCGGAACCGCTGTACACCGAAACGCCGAAGATCCTGTCCCCCGCCGACCCCAACAAGAAAATGAGCAAAAGTCTCGGCGAAAAGCACTACATCAACCTGTTCGGCGAAGAAGATCGCGTGCGCAAGCAGATCAAATCGGCGGTGACCGATACGGGAGAAACACCTTCGGGAGAAATGAGTCCCGGTGTAAAAAACCTCTTCGAGCTGCTGCGCGCTTCCGGCAATCAGGTTGGATATGACGCATTAATGACTGATTATCAATCCGGTGCACTGAAATATAGTGCGCTGAAAGAAGAAGTGGCCGAAACGATCGTAACCTTGATCCGCCCCTTCCGCGAACGCCTCGCCGAACTAAGCGCCGACAAACGAAGTGTGAAAGCGCAAATCCAGGATTCGAGTGCCGAGATCCGCAAGCGCGCGCAACAGACGATGCGCGAGGTGCGTGAACTGACGGGGCTTTTGTCGATGAAATAAGTCATTTCTCCATAACGGCATCCACCATGGCCGTTCTGAAGTCATAAAACACCTGGCGCAGGCTGCTTTTGGCGTCCGTTCCGTAATTGATCAGATAGGTCATGGTATAGTCCTGGTTGGGAAACCAGTACATATCGGCGGTGTAGCCCAGGTCGCGGCCGCGGTGTCCGTAAGCAAACTGGTCGGGCGCCCGTTCGAGAAAATCCTTGAAAATACCCAGTCCGTTGGCGCGGTTGGCGCCTTCTTCCGGGGCCGTAAAGGTCAGCATCTCGTTCATCATCGGGGCAGCAAGCACGCGTTTTTCGCGCACCAGAGCCTCTATGAATGTCCGGAGATCGAACACGGTGGAATAGATACCGCCATACCCGTTCCCGCTCCCCGTGTTAAAATTGGTCATGTTGAGTATCGTGCCGTTGTTGTACAGGTCGAAATACCCTTGTGCCACCGTCGAAGGCAACGGATCGTGCCAGTAATAATAGGTATCGTCGAGCCCCAGCGGTGCGATGACCTTTTCACGCAGCAGTTCGCTGTGGTCGCGGCCTGTGGCGGCATTGATGATCATGGCCATTAACAGGAAATTGGTATTGGAATATTGGACGCTCGTGCCTGCGGGAAATACTGCGTCGTCGCCATACACGAATTTGATCAGTTCTTCCGGCTTCCATTTTTTGGCGGGGTTGTTTAACACGCTCAGATAGAATCCGTTATCTTCGATCACGTCGGCGATTCCGGTCGTGTGGTTGAGCAGCATCCGGATCGTGCTTCCGCGGGCGTTTTTCACCTTGTCGAGTACCTCGTGAGGAAGCCAGTGGTCAATCGGATCGTCCAGTGTGAAGACCCCTTCCTCCACCAGTTTGAGCGTCAGCGTCGCGACAAATGTCTTTGTCAGGCTGGCGGCTTTCGACACCGTACAAGGCTGCATATCAATGTTTCTGGCAATATCTGCCTTTCCCGAACTGCCTACCCATACCCCGTATTCATCGCGCACCAGCGCCGAAATGCCTGGCAGCCCCGCAGCGGTGTATTTGTCGAGCACAGCCTGGTAGGCCTGCGCTTTGGGGTGCTGCTGATTTCCCGTAAAACTGCAGGTTTCCGTGTGCCCGATCTCCGGTTTTTGACAACCGCCTGCGGGTAAAAGGCTGATAACGGCAAGCAGTACCCAGTATCGTATCGTTCTCATCGCGTTTTATTTTTAACTGTGAAAAACGGGAGTGCCACGCCGGCGTGCAATGCCGTATTGGGCAATAAGGTCACGTACTGCTTCACAAAAGGCATCTGGAGAAAAAACTGGTAGTCGAGAAAGAACCTCGGCCCCCCGGTTTGTCCCTGAAGCGTATAACTGATCCCCAAAGCGGCAGATACCATGGCCTGCGCGCGGCCGAAATTTGTTTTTTTCTCATAAATGCCGTCATGCAGGCGGAAAATTTCTGTAGCGGGTATCGCGTGCAGATAGCCGCCGCCGAGCCGGAATTCGGCGCCCGTGCCCCGCCAGATTATTTGGCGGTAGCCCGCTTCCGAATATAACTGAATAGTCGTCTGGACGTACCTGTGATAAGAAATGCCCAGCCGGGCCGTCTGGAACCATTGCCGCGCAGGATGGTGGTTGTAACGGAATTCAGTTCCGGCACTCAAACCCGGATGCACCGGCGCAGGAAAAACGCCCAGCGCCCCGCTGCCCGGCAACTGCGTACCGGCGCTGAAAACGGACAGTACCAGCGGGCGCTTTTCGGTGTTGTTCGGCGATTGGGAAAAGCAGGACAAGACGCTTGCACCCAGAAGGGCAGTCGCCAGTCCTGTTTTTATAAAACCCTTCAGGAGTCGCATAACAAATGAATTTTGAAGCAATTACGACACAAATATTACGGATTGAAATGACCCTGATCAAAGGATGAAATGACTTTGCCACCTTCCCTGATGCCTGATAAATTGAAATGCCATGAACCTTGAAGCCCGAAACCTTGAAACCCTGAAACCCTTTTTTTACATTTACCTCCCTAAAAAACATCCGCACTTCTATGAAAAAACGCCACACACGACGCGAATTCCTGAAAACCGGCGGTAAAGCCGCCCTTGCCTTTACTATCGTGCCCCGCTATGTTCTGGGCGGCAAAGGGTACATACCACCCAGCGACCGGCTCAATATCGCTTTCGTCGGCGCCGGCGGCAGGGCAGGCAGCCACATCAATACCCTCAAAGGTTCGGAAACCTTCGTCGCTTTCTGCGACGTGGACGACCGGCAGGCAGCCGATGCCTACAAGGAATTCCCCAAAGTGCCGCGTTTTAAGGATTTTCGCAAAATGCTCGACGCGCACGCACGAGACATCGACGCGGTAGTCGTATCCACACCCGACCATACGCATGCCGTGGCAGCCATCGCGGCCATGCAACTCGGCAAACACGTGTATGTGGAAAAACCGCTCACCCACAATATCCGGGAAGCGCGGCAAATGCTCGAAACCGCCCGCAAATACAAGGTCGTGACCCAGATGGGCAATCAGGGCGCTTCCATGGACTGCAACGCCGAACTGACTGAATGGATACAGTCCGGCGTGATCGGCAAGGTGAAAAAAGCGCATGTGTGGACCAACCGCCCCGTGTGGCCGCAAGGCGTGCCGACGCCGCCCGCCGAGCCCGTGCCCACCGACCTCGACTGGGACCTCTGGCTCGGACCCGCCTCCATGCGTTATTACAGCGAGCGATACCTGCCTTTCCGCTGGCGCGGCTGGTGGGACTACGGCACCGGCGCCCTCGGCGACATGGGTTGCCACCTGATCGACCCGGTGTACAGGGCCCTGAAACTCGGCCACCCGACAGCCATCGAGGCGAGTGCCACCACCGTCTGGTACGATGAATTCCGCGAAGCCAACTATCCCGACAGTTGCCCGCCTTCCTCGATCGTGCGCATGGAATTCCCCGCCCGCGA
>JAKOXM010000712.1 GCA_029781095.1 Bacteroidota bacterium | reverse complement strand
TTCGAGCAGCGACATAAAAGAGTGCCGTACTAAGGTGAGCCAGTCGAGCGGCGCGGACGTGGTGACGCGGATTTCTACGAATGAAGGTTGGCCGGGATGAAAAGAGATTCGAGACGCGGGCATGGGAAAAGATATTGGCAGGTGAGAAAGAAAAAGCGGCTGTCCAATCAGGCAGCCACTTTCAAAATGCGTTCGGCGCGGAACGAACGCCAAGCGTTTTTTTCGAGGTCGTAATATTTAATGGCGGTCGGGCTTTCGGCGCGGTCGCTGCCTTTGTTTTCGTACTGGAAAAGGTCGGGATTTAGCGTACCGTAAGCCTCTCGCACTTCGCCGTCTTGCTTTTGGAAAGTGAAGCGGGTAGCACCGGCGCGAAGGGCAGCGCGAAGGCGAACAACTTGCCACGCTTGCGCCTGACATTGACCCCATGAAAGGAATTGATTTTGGCGGCGGATTTGGTGAGCGAGGGTAAGAACTTCGGAGCGGCTGAATTGCTGTTTCATATCCTGTTTGCGTTTGACAGTACAAATATACGCACGAATAATTGCAAAATGCAAATAAACGTGCGAAAATTTGCAAACTTTTTTCGCGTAGGGCAGGAAACCCTATATTTTTACAGCATGAAAAGCAGGGACTACAAAAGGGAACACGCCGAAAGGCGAATCAGCATCTTAAATGGCGACGGCGAATTGATAGGCGTTTGGGGAAACCTGAAAAAGTTGTGCGAAGACATGAAAGAGCAGGATGGCGAGTTTTTGAGTTATTCGGCACTATCCCACCGGCGAGCCGACGAAAACCCGATTCGGTTTAAGACCGGGCAAAAGGAGTACGCGGTTTATATTGAAAAAATCAGGTGAGCGCCCGCGTTGGTATGGCAACTGTGGGAAAGTGAAATTTGAAAGTTATCTTTGTTCCGACCGTGCCGCCTACTGTTTACCGTCACCATTTTTTTGCAGGAGCAGCACGGTCTTTTTAAGGTATCGAATCAGGACGGCAAGCAGCCGGAAAAGCGGGTGGGTAATTGGCTTTTTTACACCACTTTTTACACCACCTCTTTATTTTTCCATTTCAAAATATTGATATTCAATTGTTTGTGGCTTCGGGTTGGCGTCCCGCCAGCTCCACAACTTTTAGCCGCCTCACAACTTTGCGTTGTGGGGCGGCTTTTTTGTCGGGTCAATTTTTTGTGCGTTGGAGAAGCCGTTGTGTAATTTTTCAAGAGGAAAAACCACGCCACTTCAAATAGTCGGCAAGCCAAGTTCTTTCAGAAACCCATTATGCTTGTCCAATGCTATCTTGGCATCCTCTTCTATTCTCTTCAATTTCTCGTTTACCTGCTCAAGATCAATCTCTTCTTCACCCTTGGCCGTACTGACATACCGTGAAATGTTCAGATTGTAGTCATTTCGCGCAATCTCCTCCATCGACACACGCCGGGAATAGCGGTCCTCCTCCTTGCGCTCCCGATAGGTACCCACGATTTTTTCAATGTGTTCTGGTAGCAAGGCATTTTGTCGCTTTCCCTTCTCAAAATAATCGCTGGCGTTGATGAACAGCACGTCTTCGTACTTTTTGCACTTCTTCAGTACCAGGATGCAAACGGGGATGCCGGTAGAATAAAACAGATTGGAAGGAAGACCAATCACCGTGTCAATATTATCGTCCTTCAACAGTTTGGTGCGGATGCGCTCCTCTACGCCGCCCCGGAACAATACGCCGTGGGGCAGGATGATGGCCATGGCGCCTTGCTCAGATAGAAAGTGGAGACCATGCAATAGGAAAGCAAAGTCTGCTGCCGACTTGGGGGCAAGTCCGTAGCTCTTAAAGCGAAAATCTTCGCCCAGTGCCTCCGTTGGCTCCCAGCGCAGGCTGAATGGTGGATTGGCCACGATCGCATCAAACTCCATCTTTTTGGCCGGGTTCATCTCGTTCAGGATGTCCCAGTCGTTCAGCAGGGTGTCGCCGTGGTGGATATCGAACTCGGTATCCTTCACACCGTGCAGCAGCATGTTCATGCGGGCGAGGTTGTAGGTAGTGATGTTTTTTTCCTGGCCGTAGATCTTGCCGATGCCGTTGGCGCCCATTTGCTTGCGCACGTTGAGCAACAGCGACCCCGAACCACAGGCAAAATCCAGCACCTTGTCCAACTTTTTCTTTTTCCCGGTTTTTGGTTCCTGGCTGTCCAAAACAACGATTTCCGAAAGGATCGTGGAAATATGTTGCGGCGTATAAAACTCGCCTGCTTTTTTGCCGGAGCCTGCGGCGAACTGCCCAATCAGGTACTCGTACGCATCGCCCAATACATCAATATCCGTGGAAAAACTGGCGATGCCTTCGGCGATTTTCTGGATGATAACGCAAAGTTTGGTATTGCGCTCGGTGTAGGTTCTGCCGAGTTTATCAGAGTTGAGGTTGATTTCGGAGAACAAACCCTGAAACGTGCTGTCAAAAGACTGGTTTTCGATGTATTTGAATCCGGCCTCCAGGGTGCGCAACAAATCACCGTTTTGGAGGCGGGCCAGTTCAGCAATGCTGCTCCACAAATGTTGCGGCTCGATGACGTAATGCACTTTGCGGCGCATCTGCTTCTCAAATTCCGGCACATCTTCCTGGTTGGCGGCATACCACAAAGACAATGGTGCGCGCCGGTCGTCTTTTTCCGTTTTGGGATAGTCCGGCCCCAGTTCCTTTTTGGCCGCCGCTTCGTAATTGTCGGACAGGTAGCGCAAAAACAGGAACGAAAGCATATAATCGCGGAAATCGTCCGCACTCATGGAGCCCCGGAGCTGGTCGGCGATGCCCCAAAGGGTTTTTCCTAATTGTTGTTGGTTTTGTTCGCTCATGGTGTTATTTCGCGTTTTAGTTTTTGGGGTATCAAATGGAACAATACCGGCCCGCTGGGCCGGGTGGCGTCAATGAATCTACGACACCCGGCTACAAAGATAGCGCCCCTTCCGGGGCGATTTTGATGCGTTTGCCCCGCGCCAACCACGACCACCGTTCCGTAGGAACGCCATCTTTGTAGCACCGGCACGTCCCACCTCGCAACCGTTCCGTAGGAACGGCATCCTAATGCCTGAAATCGTCGAAAAAATCAAACAAATATTCATCCTTAAAATCAATTTCATACCGCTTCAAAAGGCTACAACGATAGCGCCCCATCCGGGGCGATTTTGATGCGTTTGCCCCGCGCCAACCACGACCACCGTTCCGTAGGAACGCCATCTTTGTAGCACCGGCACGCCCACCCGCCCAGCGTTCCGTAGGAACGGCATCTTAATGCCTGAAATCGTCGAAAAAATCAAACAAATATTCATCCTTAAAATCAATTTCATACCGCTTCAAAAGGGCGAGGTATTCCTCCTGGAATGTCGATTCCCGATGATGTTCGGGCTGGTTCAAAATGTATTTCACTACGTTGTCCAACTCACTGCGGGAATGGGAAAATGCCCCGAAACCTTCCTGCCAGTTGAAACGGAACGGCGTAAAGCGTTTTTCCTTAATAAAATTGGTGGTTTCGGTTTTCAAAACCTGCACGGTGTCGGAAAGGGAAATAGCAGGATTTGCCCCGATCAAGATATGTGCATGGTCGGGCATGAGGTAAATGGCAAGGAGTTTATGTTTTTTATTTTGCAAAATACCCGTCATGTACCGCTCGGTTTCTTCCCGGAATTCGGGTTTGATGAGCGCCTGGCGGTTTTTTACGGCAAAGACCAAATGGGTATAGAGTTGTGTGTACGTATTCGGCATAGCCCATTAAGTTGTGAAGAATAGGAAACATAAAGATATTGTAATTCAAGTTGTTACTCTTCGTCCCATCGGGACGGCATCTTTGTAGAAATAGGTTCAATAAACCCCGTCCGTCCCATCGGGACGGTATTTCGTCGCTGCAAATGCCGTTCCTACGGAACAGACGGTGGGGGGGCTTGCCGTTTCTACAAAGATGATGTTCCTACGGAACAGGGGCGAAGTGTCCAAAGTCTACGTTTCGGTTACATTCGGAAATAACTGCTGCATCAGCCCCTTCTTATGCGCTTTGAGGGCTTCGAGTTTTTGGCTTTGGGCAGTGATGAGGTCGTCGAGGGAGCTGAGACATGCGGCGATTTTTTGCTGTTCTTTTACTTCTTTTGGAACATTTATTTTTAACTTTTGGAGCTGTCCGGGGTATAGGTGGACAACTGAAATGCCTTGGGCTAATTTTGCTATATCATGCTTCTTAGCGTTATTTAAATAATAGGACAAAAAAACACCACTTATCTTTGTTCGAATAACATTTAAGTCGCCACCAAGCGCAATGCCACTTTTTGTCACACATGAAGCAGTTGCAATATCTTCTTTGGTTTCACCTGACGCTGGAATAATTACGTCATTAGCTTGACTTAGTACTAAGCCATCTTTTGGAAGGTTTGTGTATGAAATAACCTGGCTTATCGTTTCGCCATAATACGTGTACAGCTCGCCGTATCTTATGCATGGTAATACACCATCAGAAACTATATCCGATTTAGAGATACTCTTACCTTTTAAGAAGATTGCAACTTTTTCAAGCGCCTTCTCCTCCCACTCCCCCGTACCCTCAAACTCCCCAAACCTCAACCTCGGTACCGTCTCCCCTTCCGCCGGAAAAAGCTGCTGCATCAGCCCTTTTTTATGGGCTTGGAGGGCTTTTATTTT
>JAKOXM010000699.1 GCA_029781095.1 Bacteroidota bacterium | reverse complement strand
TATGCGGCTTTTTCAACTATAACGACCGTTATTATATGTATGGAAACATAACAGGGGGGGACCTCAGCTCCGGAAGCGGGCTGCTTGTTTTTGCTCCGGAATATAAAAAAACGGCGGGTTTCGCCGGCGCTAACGGCACTGTGAGAGCAGCCATCGGTTTTCAAAACAATATTTACCTGGCCGGGGATTTTACCAAGGTGCACGGCGACCCATATCCCGGGATTGCCCGGATACAACTTGCGCCTGTATCGGCTGATGAACCGGTAGCCGGATTGCCGGTCCGGGTCAGCACAGCCTCCGATCACATTTCCCTGAAGTATGAATCGCTGGAACAACGGACGGCATTCAGGGTATACGATCTTCAGGGGCGGATGATGGTGGAAAAAACACTGATCCCCGGTGAGATGGAGAGCATTCTCGATGCAGGCGAAACCTGGACTAACGGCTTGCATATCTGGCAGTTGCAAAATGCTTCGGGCGCACGAAGCGGAAAATGGGCCGTGATGCGTTGAGAGCAATACAGATGGCAATTTTGTTCAAAAAACCGTTTAATTCACTTGCTTTTACACGAAAACACCTACTATTGCCAAAATGACTTCCGGCGCTACCCCGCGTCCGTCTGAATCGGACAGGCCGGAGTCGACAACGTGGCGATGAAACAACGATTTCATTTATATCCTTGGGAAATTTGGTTTTACAGGAAACTGCGCCGGTTGCAACAAACACCTGCAGGCAGGTTTGTCCGGCAGAAAATAATGGAAAGTCCCAACCTGCGCATACCGTTTCAGGCTATTCCGCTTTGGGTTGCGTCCCTTCTGACGGGACTAGTTGCCGTTGCCTATGAATATCTTTTTTTGTTTTTCGAGCACGCCGGTAAACTCATCGCAGCGCCGCATTCCTGGTCGGTGCTGCTGACCACGCCGTTTTTCTTTGCGGCAGCGTGGTTCATGACAATACGCCTGGCGCCGAATGCGAAAGGCAGCGGCATCCCGCAGTTGCTGGCCGCCGTCGACCTGGCGGGCACTTCCCGGCAGGGAATGGTCGGCAGATTGCTCAGCATCCGCATCGGGCTGGTCAAGATCGCAAGCAGCCTGGTTTTGCTACTGGGCGGAGGCGCAATTGGTCGGGAAGGTCCTACGCTGCAGGTAGCCGGTTCGGTGTTCGAGACGGTTTACCGGCTCATTCCCGAAGGATGGGCACGCGTATCGCACCGTATCATGCTGATCACAGGCGGCGCATCGGGTCTGGCCGCCGCATTCAATACGCCGCTGGGGGGGATCGTTTATGCCCTCGAGGAACTGACCAAAAGCCATATCGCAAGGTTTCGTACGGCCGTTTTCAGCGCGGTTATCATTGCCGGTATGACCGCCCAGGCATTTTTAGGGTCGTACCTCTATCTGGGTTATCCGAAATTATCGGCTCTGCCCTTCAAACTGATCTGGGCGGTTATCGTTTTTTCGTTTTTATCGGGTTATCTGGGAGCGGTTTTTACACGGGTTTTACTTTGGGTGGGCAAATTTCGCGATCGGTTCCCGGGCCGGAAACAGCAGTTACTGTTTGTGCTTGCACTGGGCCTTGCGTTTGCCGTCATGCTGTTTCTTACGGGTGATACCGCAATGGGCACCGGCAAACCCCTGATCAACAGGATTCTTTTTGAAGGCACAACATCCGCTCCCTGGTATGCTTTCCCCGTTCGCTTTTTGGGCAGCGTTTTGTCATTCAGCTCGGGTTCGGCGGGTGGTATTTTTGCAACGTCATTGTCTTCGGGAGCGTCGCTGGGCGCGCTGATGGTACATTGGGGCGGACTGCCCGTTGAGCATCACAACCTTCTGATACTGGTTTGTATGATCGGGTTCCTAACGGGTGTCACGCGTACGCCGTTTACGGCTGCCATACTTGTGCTGGAAATGACGGACCGGCATGGAGCGATCTTTTTCTTCTTACTGGCGGGCATGATCTCGAACCTGGGGGCAGGGCAGATTATGAACCGTTCATTTTATGAAATTCAAAAAGACAGTTACCTCGAGTCGCTTCCGCACAGGAGAAGCAGCAGTCACTGATTTCTTTCTGCAATCGGGTTTCTTGTTTTTAAAAGACTAAAAATCAATATTTTATACTTATCCCGTTTTATGGCATCCATTTTCGGTCACGTCGCAGCATCTTCGACTTTAGGCTATACGGCTTTTCCAAAACACATTCGCAAAGCGACCATACTGTTGACCGGCTTTTGCGCGTTCGCCCCCGATCTCGACGTACTCGGGTTCCGATTTGGCATTCCTTACGAGAGTGAATGGGGGCATCGTGGCTGGACGCATTCGCTGGTGTTTGCCTTTGTATTCGGCAGTCTTATGGCATGGCTTTTTTTCCGGGAAAAACCTGAATTCAGAAAAATGTGGCTTTGGTGCATATTGTCAACTGCATCGCATCCTTTGCTGGATATGATGACCAACGGCGGACGGGGCTGCGCCTTGTGGTGGCCTTTCAGCCTTGAGCGTATATTTTTCCCTTTTCGACCGATCCAGGTATCGCCGATGAGCATCGGCGGATTTATCGGCAAATGGGGCATGGTTGTACTGGCCAGTGAAATGGTCTGGATCGGGCTGCCGTGTCTGGTATTGGTGATGATAGTTGGCATTTCCCGCAGATTTGCGCAGAAAAAACAGACAGATTCGCCTTGATGCAAAAATATCTGCGTTAATCAGCGGCATTTTTCTGCGCAAATCTGCGGGAAACAACACCCCGTCACACGCGCAAAACGATCTTTCCGAACTGCTCTCCCTTATCCATTTTTTCAAGAGCGGCATTGCCTTCCTGAAGCGGGAAAACCGAATCCACCACCGGCACGATTCTGTGTTTTTCAACAAAAGCGAGCATATCCGCAAATTCGGCAGGGCTGCCCGCGGTGGAGCCAAGGATGCTGATCTGTTTCCAGAACACAGGCTGCATACTGAGGCCGTTGATTTTACCGAGCGAGCCTCCATAGACACCGATGCGCGCGCCGGGATTGCAGAGGGCCGGGTACAGGGCAAATCCATCACCCGCCGCCGAGTCGATTATCACATCGAAACCGCCGACATCCTGTTTCAAACGCTGGTCCCAGCCTTCCTCCCGGTAATTGGCGCCTCCCCGGGCGCCCATCGCCATCGATTTTTCTATTTTTTCAGACGAACCGGATGTAACATACACTTCAGCGCCGGCGGCCAGGGCCAATTGCATGGCCGCCAGCGCTACGCCACCCCCGATACCGGAAACAAGCACTTTTTCGCCTTTTTTCAACCGGCAACGGGTAAAAACCGTGCGCCATGCGGTCAGACCCGCAAGGGGTAATGCGGCGGCCTGGTCCCAGTCAAGATGTGAAGGCATTGGAAAAACATTGGCTGTCGGTACGGCGATCTGCTCCGCAAAAGTGCCGTCGTCGGGCATGCCCAGTATCCGGAATTGTTTCCCCTGAAAGCCGGCGTTGTCGCCCCAATCGAAGGCCGGATAAATCACAACGGGCTTGCCGTCCCACTCCCCTGCCCCGTCGCTGCCGGGGATGGCGGGGTACAGAATGCGCGCGTAGAGTCCTTTTGTGATAAATACGTCCCGGTGATTAAGTGCGGCGGCGCGCAAGGCCACGATGACTTTGCCTTCGGAAGGCGCCGGGCCGGGCACTTCCGAATATTGCAGCGGTTGGTGTAATGCGTGGAGAATAAGGGCTTTCATAAACTTACCTTGTGCGGGGGTCAAGGTATAAAGAAAAAAGGCCCCCCGCCGTGTTGCGGAGAGCCTTTTTATGCAGCTTATGAATGATTACTAGAAAACTCCATGAGATTATAAAGTAGGAAAATATTCGCGCCACAATCGTGCCACGTTTGGTTAAAGGCAAAGAATTTTCCAGTTTACGGCAATTTAGCATACCGCATCCGGGGTATTTTCTTCCATTTTATATGTGCAGGGCACCCGCTTTGATCTCTTCCACCACTTCCGGATTCAAAAGTGTCGATATATCGCCCAGATTGGAAGTATCTCCTTCGGCAATTTTCCGAAGTATACGCCGCATGATTTTACCGGAGCGAGTCTTCGGCAAACCGGGAACGATCTGAATTTTATCGGGCTTGGCGATAGGACCTATTTCCTTTGATACAACCTCCAGTACCTCTCTTCGGAAATCGACGGTGTTCCCGACAGCGTGGTTGGTTATCACGTAGGCATAAATGCCCTGACCCTTGATGTCGTGGGGGTAACCGACCACAGCCGATTCGACGATGTTGTCGTGTTTGTTGATGGCGTCTTCCACTTCAGCGGTACCGATACGGTGGCCACTCACGTTGATCACGTCGTCTACCCGGCCAATGATCCGATAGTAGCCGTCGTGGTCGCGACGGACGCCGTCGCCCGTGAAATACTTGTTTTTAAACGTAGCGAAATAGTTCTGCCGGCAGCGTTCGTGGTCGCCCCAGGTCGTGCGGATAATACCTGGCCATGGAAATTTGATGCAAAGCATGCCTTCCACGTCATTGCCCATGATTTCTTTGCCGTTGGCGTCCACCAGGCAAGGCTGCACACCGGGCAGCGGAAGTGTGGCATAGCACGGTTTGGTGGGTGTGATACCGGCCAGCGGGGTGATCATCATGCCGCCGGTCTCGGTTTGCCACCAGGTGTCCACGATGGGACAGCGCTTTTTCCCGATTTTTTCGTTGTACCAGTTCCAGGCTTCTTCATTGATGGGCTCGCCTACGGTGCCAAGTACGCGAAGAGAGGCCATCCGCCGGTTTTTTACCCATTCATCGCCGGCGGCCATCAGCGCCCGAATGGCGGTCGGCGCCGTGTAAAAAATATTGACCTTGTGGCGCTGTACGACATCCCAGAATCGTCCGGCATCCGGGTAGGTCGGCACGCCTTCGAACATCATGGTGGTGGCGCCGGCCAGCAAGGGACCGTACACAATATAGGAATGACCTGTGATCCAGCCTATGTCGGCCGTGCACCAGTAAATATCGCCTTCATTGTATTGAAATACGTTTCGGAAAGTGAATTCGGTGTAAACCATATACCCTCCATGCGTGTGCACCACCCCTTTGGGTTTGCCTGTGGAGCCCGAGGTATAGAGAATAAAAAGCGGGTCTTCACTGTCCATCGACTGGGCCTTGCAGCTTTTGCGCCTGCCGGCGATAGCGTCGTGCCACCAATGGTCGCGACCTTCCTTCCATTCTACTTTGTCACCGGTGTTTTTATGCACGATGACCGTTCTGACAGAATCGCAGCCCATCGTAAGCGCCTCGTCGATAACGGCTTTCACGGGAATATTTTTGGCGCCGCGCGCATTGTAATCGGATGTGAGTACGACGCTGCATTCGGCATCCTTGATGCGATCGGCAACTGATACGGCACTGAAGCCGGCGAATACGACCGAATGGATGGCCCCGATGCGCGCGCAGGCGAGCACCGCAACCGCCAGCTCGGGCGTCATAGGCATATAGATGCAGATGCGGTCTCCCTTTTTTACGCCCTGTGCTTTCAATGCATTGGCAAACTGGCATACCTGCTGGTACAGTTGTTTGTAGGTGATCTTTCTGGGTCTCGCTTTCGGGTCGTTCGGCTCCCAAATGATCGCCGTTTGCTTGCCGCGCGTTTTCAGGTGCCGGTCAAGGCAGTTTTCGGTAATATTGAGCTTTCCGCCCAGAAACCATTTGACGCTGGGCTCCCGAAAATTCCATTTTAATACGCGTTTCCAGGGTTTTTTCCAATGAAAGTGCGAAGCTTGTTCACCCCAAAAGCCTTCAGGGTCGGCAACAGAGCGGTTATATACTTCGTGGTATTGCGCAAGGGTTTTGATTTGTAAGGCCATAGGTCGTGCTGATTATTTAATTTGCAGAAGGCGAAAATTAAGTGCCTGGGCCGAATTAATTGATAAAATCCAGCCGGGACTTTTCATCCTGCAGACATTTTAAGTTACAATTTAATGCCTGTCTGTTCTATGTTCAAAAAACACACCAATCATGGGTTTGTCAAGTCGATTGGCCGTTTTTAGTCCGAATCCGGAAGATTCATTGCCTGTCATATTCGCCCTTCCAGGCATACCAGCCGAACAGACCCAAACCCAGCATGATCGGCGTAAAAATCGGTACGATAATGTACCAGAACATCCTGGTATCCAGCACGGCTTTGTTGTTCCGGATCGCGGCGTCGATTTCTGTGCCGGCCTGTCGGGCCATCAGATAAATGGCAAAGGCACCGAGTGCTATCCAGAGAAATCCCGAGAGTCGTTTAAGCGTATCCATAATTTTTCAGTTTTTACCGGAGGCAAATGAATGAATTCAGTTATCCCGTAACGTTTTCCTCTTTCTTTGAAGGCAGATACAACAGCCCGATGATGAAGCAGACGCCTGCCACCAGAATAGGGTACCAAAGACCAACATAGGGGTCGCCGCCGGGATTGTCCACTGTTTTGCTCGCGACAAACAACCGCGTGGCGATAAACGGTGTAAGTCCGCCGAAAATACCGTTGCCAATGTGATAAGGCAGTGACATGGAGGTGTATCGAATGCGCGTCGGGAACAATTCGACAAGAAACGCCGCAATAGGGCCATATACCATAGTCACATAGAGAATCTGGATGAACACGAGGAACGCCATCATCCAGAACCCGTTTGAAGACAGCCAAAATGTCCTGACGGTATCCGGCGTGGCGGCATCTTTCGATTTATCGGCCGGAACAACCGTTTTTTTCAAGGTTTTCAGCGTAGAACCATCGGTATATGCCTTCACAACTGTGGTCGTGGTGACCGAATCGCCGGCTTCATTCACCGCTATGGATGTCAGCGTCGAAGATCGTTCTGCAATTTCGGTTTTTATTTTGGAATCCGCCAGACCATACATGGCCTTGTATATCGGCCGGTAGCTCAGTACGGCCAGCAGTAACCCCGCAAGCATAACGGGTTTTCGCCCGATCCTGTCCGACCATGACCCGAATACCACAAAAAACGGCGTAGCAGCCAGTATCGCGATGCACAGCAGGTAGCGTGTCTGCTCAAATTCGACCCCAAGGGTGCGTTCGATGAAGGTTTGGGCATAAAACTGGCCGGTGTACCATACCACACCCTGCCCCATTACCGCTCCGAACAAGGCCAGCAATACCATTTTCAGATTGTCTTTTCTGGCAAAGGATTCTTTCAGAGGGTTACTGGAAACAGCGCCTTCCTTCCGGATTTTTGCAAACATCGGCGACTCCGCCATCCGCAGGCGAATATAAACGGAGATACCAACCAGGAAAACGGAAACAAGAAAGGGTACGCGCCAGCCCCAGTCGTCAAATACGGGGACTCCGAGCGTTTTGCGTGTAATCAGAATCACGCCGAGCGAGAGAAAAAAGCCCAGCGTAGCCGTCGTCTGGATAAATGCCGTGAAATACCCGCGCCTGCCCGGCGGGGCGTGCTCGGCCACATATGTCGCTGCGCCGCCATATTCGCCGCCCAGGGCAAGCCCCTGCAAAAGTCTCAATATCAGTATGATAAAAGGCGCCCACATACCGATGACCTGATAGCCCGGAATCAGGCCGATAGCAAAAGTGGAACCGCCCATGAGCAAAAGTGTCAGGAGAAAGGTGTACTTGCGACCCACCAGATCGCCGAGGCGCCCGAACACCAGCGCCCCGAACGGCCGCACAACGAAACCGGCGGCAAAGGTGGCCAGGGTGGCCAGAAAACCCGCCGTAGGATTTTCGGTCGGAAAAAACTTGCCGGCAATGATCGTTGACATCGCTCCGTAAATATAGAAATCGTACCATTCGATCAGCGTCCCCACGGACGAGGC
>JAKOXM010000690.1 GCA_029781095.1 Bacteroidota bacterium | reverse complement strand
AATTCATTGAAGAATCGGGCACGATGAACGTGATGTTCATTATTGACGACGTGCTCGTCACGCCGCCACTTACATCCACCATCCTCGACGGTGTTACACGCGATTCGATCCTGACACTTGCGCAACAGCGTGGTATGACGACCGAAGAACGCCCCATGAGCCGCCATGAATTGCAAGCGGCGTTGCGTGCGGGCAAGCGGGTGGAAGTCTTTGGTGCCGGCACCGCAGCAGTTGTGGCCCCTGTCGAGTGGATACAGATCGGAGCGGACGGATACGATTGTTATACCGGCGCCGATGCGGTTATGTTTACTTTCAAACAGGAATTACAGGCGATCCGAACGGGAGAGCGACCGGATTTATTCGGCTGGAATTACCTCGTATGATCGCCTTTTCTGCTGTCAATCCTCTTCCGGGATATCCGGGAGAGGTTTTTTTATCCCGGAGATTCATTCCTTTCCCGAGCGAAATGGCAGATAGTCGCTAAATTGGCGCTGGCCTTTTATTGCGGCCGGACGCATATGAATTTAGCAAAATACAAATCGACCCTGCGTGAATCGCTCAACACCGGCGAACCCGACCAGGTATTGCAGGACATGGTCAACCGCGTGAACAGCAGCGCGCCTGTATTCAACACCATCAGTACGATTCTGGGCAAACTCAACCGAACGCGAAAATTGTACCGCGACGGGTTAATAGAAGCCCCCGAACTCAACAGCGAACTCACGAAAATCGATACCCTCGTGCGCGATGTGATCGATCAACTGACCGAGGATGACATCGTGGGTGGCGCGGGCGACTTTGACCCGGCCGATGACGTCAAGGAACAGCCTGACAGCGTCTTTATTTCCACGCCGATCGCGAGTCTGCCGGAAGCGGAGTATAAAAAAATGAAAGCGATCGTGCAGGATGTGCAGGATGTGCTGCGCTACGAACTCGACGTGACGATCATTTATTACGCCGGCGATACGATCAGCGGAACAGAGGATTTCCACAGCCCTGAAGCGGCGATTAAACAGGATTTTCGCGGCATACACGCCTGCGAATATTTTCTGCTGATTTATCCCGAACGCATTGCATCGAGTGTGCTCGTGGAAGTCGGCTATGCCATGTGCCTGAAGAAAAAATGCCTGTTTTTTGCCAAAAACAGAAACGATTTGCCCTTTCTGATACGCACGGCGGACAAGGTATTCAAGCGGGTGAAAATCGTGGAATACGCGAATAGCGGTGATATTCCCGGGCTGCTCAAGAATATGGGGCTGGAATTCTGACCATTGTCGGTGAGGCACCTGCCGGAGTACTTTGGTTTTTCTTGAAACGGTTTGCGGCCAAGTGCGGACATTTGGCACAGCACCTTGTTAACAACTCATCCTCCCTCCGTGAAAAAATTAGCAGCCACTGCCCTGTTAACCTGTTGTTTTTCAATTGTTTGTCACGCACAAAAGAAAAACGAAAACTTTCATTATCCCATCCGGCGCGCTGAAGCGCCCATCACCATAGACGGCGAACTGAACGAAGATACCTGGAAAACGACCGCGGTCGCCACCGATTTTTTCATGGTGCTTCCCATGGATACCTCCCTCGCAAAACTGCGTACGGAGGTCCGTATGGCCTACGACAATCGCTTTCTATATATATCTGCCGTCAATTTCCAATCGCACCGGGTCATGGTGGAATCGCTGCGCCGTGACTGGAACTTCCAGAAAAACGATAATTTTATTTTTTTCATGGACCCCTTCGACGACCAGACCAACGGCTTCACATTCGGCGCCAACGCCGCCGGGGCAGAATGGGACGGTTTGCAGTACGACGGCGGCACCGCCGACCTGAGTTGGGAAAATCGCTGGTTTTCGGCGGTGAAACAATACCCCGACCGCTGGATTTTCGAAGCGGCCATTCCTTTCAAAACACTCCGTTATAAAAAGGACATAACACGCTGGGGCATCAATTTCAGCCGCAACGACCTGACTACCACCGAGAAATCGTCGTGGGCGCCCGTGCCGCGCCAGCTGCCCACGGCCTCGCTTGCCTATACCGGCGTGCTCGAATGGGACGCCCCGCCGCCACGCGCCGGCAGCAACATCTCCCTTATCCCTTTCGTACTCGGTGGCGGCACCAAAATTTATCAACCGGACGGCCCCTTCGACGGCCGAACCGATGCCGGTATTGATGCCAAGATTGCCATTACCTCCTCACTTAACCTCGACGCCACGATCAACCCCGATTTTTCGCAGGTGGAAGTGGACAGGCAGCAGACCAACCTCGATCGTTTCGAGTTGTTTTTCCCTGAACGGCGACAATTTTTTCTCGAAAACAGCGACCTGTTCAACAACCTCGGGCTTTCCAACCTTCGCCCCTTCTTTTCGCGGCGGGTTGGCCTCAATGCACCGATACGCGGCGGCGCACGACTCAGCGGCAGGCTCGACAAAAACTGGCGCATTGGCGTGCTGGACCTGCAAACGGGCGAGACCAGCAAAAGCGAAGCCCCCGCCCAGAATTTTGGTGTACTCACGTTCCAGCGCCGCGTGTTCAGCCGTTCCAACCTCACCGGATTTTTTATCAACAAACAATCCTTCGACAGCGAACGCTATACCGGCCAGCCGGCTTTCAACCGCAATGCCGGGCTTGAATACAACCTGGCATCACCGAACGACGTATGGAAAGGCAAGTTCCTGTATTTCAAGTCATTTGACCCCAATAACCCCGGCGACAGCCATTCCGCCGCAGCCGACCTGCGTTACAACAACCGCAAGTTCAACTGGGAAATCCGGCAGGAATATGTCGGTACGAATTACAATCCGGAAGTGGGTTATGTGCCGAGAAGAGGCTATTATCGCACTTCCATCAGCGCCGCTTACAACTTTTTCCCGAAAAACAGCATCCTGCTCTCACATAGCCCTGGCATTATGGGCCTTACCTATATGAACGATTTTGGGAACAGCGTGGAAAACGAATCCGTATTCATTTACAGCCTCGTTTTTCGCAATCGCGCCTTGTTTACCGCCTGGACGGCCAACGACTACGTCAAATTGTCGAATTCGTTCGACCCGACCAACCTGACCGGTATCAAGTTGCCGGCCGGCACGGAGCACATCTGGAACTCCTGGGGTACCAGTTTTACATCCAAACCCCAACGGGTATTCACTTACGGCTGGGATACCCGATACGGAGGTTATTACGCCGATGGTACCCGTCTGCGCATTGCGGGCAATGTTGCGTATCGTGTGCAGCCTTACGGCAGTTTCACGCTGGAGGCTGAATACAACGATATCAAATTTCCGCAGGACAATGCCCTGGGGCTCAAAAACGCCTATTTCTGGCTTATCGGACCGCGACTGGACGTAACCTTTACCAAAAAGATATACTTCACCGCCTATCTTCAATACAACGAGCAAACTGACAACGTCAACCTCAATACACGGTTTCAGTGGCGCTATGCTCCGGCTTCCGACCTGTATATCGTTTACACGGACAACTATCTGCCGGAAGGATTCGGGGTGAAAAGCCGGGCATTTGTTTTGAAAATGACGTATTGGTGGGGCCTGTAACGCCAACCTCCGGTTAGCACTCGTAACGCCAACCTCTGGTTGGCACTCGTAACGCCGACCTCCGGTTGGCGCGCAAGTAATGGCCAACCGGAGGTTGGCGTTACAACCATTTTTCCTTTAGAACTGAACGTTTTCCCTGCCCGCGTGTAAGCAATCGTACATTGTTTCACCAAATACGACTACCAACGCATGAAACACGCGATCAAAACCCTGCTGTTATTTCTGACCGCTATTCAGTTGCCCGCCCTCGCCTACCCTGCCGCGAGGCACGTATTTTCCGAAAAAACCTTCGAGGAACGCATTCGGGACGCCGAACTCGCCGGCGACCGCGAGCAAGTGGCAACTATCTGCCGGGAATGGTATGCCAGCGGGCAATACTCCCCCGGTGTGCTCAACTGGAACTACAACGCACTGATGTCAGTGGAAGAGAACAGCATCCTGTTGACCCACAATGAAAGCGACACCTATCCGGCTTTTTTATTGCAATACGCTCTGAACGTGCGGCCGGATATCACGATACTAAACGTCCAGTTGCTTGAAAATCAGAAATATCGCACCCTGATCGCACAGTCGAAACCATTTATCATTTTCCCCGAAAATTGCAGCCCCGAAGAATTTATCAACCGCCTGACGAGCGCCAGCATATTCGGCACACCGGCTTATTTCGGGATTATGAGCAACAAGGACCTCCTGCGGGCAGAAGAAGGGAAAATGTACCTGACAGGCCTCGCCCTGAAATACAGCGAAACACCCTTCGACAACATTGCCGTACTCCGTTACAATTACGAAAACCTTTTCCGGACGGACTATCTAAACCTGAACATGACGCCGGAAAGCGAGCCCGAAACGGTGGCCCGGATCAACCTGAATTACGTCCCCGCGCTGACGCTCCTGCATCGTCACTACACGGCCAGCGGCGAGAGCGCCAAAGCCGATCGTGTGAAAGAACTAGCGCTCAATATTGCCCGCGCCGGTGACCATGAGGCCGAAGTAAACGCTTTGTTCAAGTCTCAGGAACCGGAAAAACCCGTTCAGTCCGATATCAGTCCCAAAGTGCTCGATAAGGCCATGAAAAAGATCGGCGACAAACTGTATGCGGCGGAAACCGAGGTGACCAACGCACAGTACGAACTGTTCTTGCAAGACCTTTTGAAAAACAGGGACTTTGATCAACTGGCATTATGCCGCACCACCAAAACCGATTGGCGCGCCCTGCTGCCCGAGAACCTGCGTTCTCTGAGCGACGAAGTGATTTTCAGGAACGGCAACCCCGACGACGGCGAAGCGCCCGTGGAAAACATCAGCCATGAATCGGCACAACATTATTGCGAATGGATCACAAAGGTCTATAATGCCAGCACCGCGAAAAAGAAATTTAAAAAAGTGCTGTTCCGCCTGCCCACGCAGGAAGAATGGATACTGGCTGCCTCCGGCGGACTGAAGGACGAGCCCTATCCGTGGCCGGGTGGCTATTATGTGCGCAATTCCAGGGGCTGCTACCTGTGCAATATGAACGCTACCGAGCCTTGCGGCGATTGTGCGGCGGACAAAGAAGGGGGAGCAAATGACGGAGGCTTTTTTCCGGTACACGCAACTTCGTATTTCCCGAATGCATTCGGTCTCTACTGTGTGAGCGGCAACGTAGCGGAAATGGTGCAGGAGCCCGGCATTACAAAGGGCGGAAGCTGGAAAGACGCAGCATATTTTTGCCAGATCCGCAGCATCAACAAATACACAGAACCCGCGCCGTCTATCGGATTCCGGGTTTTTATGGAAGTCACAGAAGAATAATATCTTCCGGCCAGGGTGTTGAACATCTTCAAAACAACGTACCGGAACCTTCCGGACGAGGCGCTGATGCACGAGATCGCGCTTCGCAACGAGCGGGCATTCGCCGAACTGTACGACCGGTACAGCGCGCGGATGTACCGCTATTTTTACCGGATGCTGTGGCGCGACGCTGCCAAAGCGGAAGACTTTACCCAGGAGTTGTTCTTAAAGATCATCGAAAAGCCGCATCTGTACGACCCGGCCCGGCCTTTCCGGACCTGGTTGTACACCATGGCCTGCAATATGTGCAAAAACGAATACCGCCGTAAAAAGCCGGAGGACATCATCTGGCCGGTTTCAGGAATGGATGGTCGGGAAGTTTACCTGCCGGAACATCTCGACCGCCAGCTGTTCGAAACCAGCCTGCGTGAAGCCATAGATGCCCTGGGCGAGGCCCACAAACAATGCTTCGTGCTCCGATACCAGGAAGAACTCAGCATTGCCGAAATAGCCGCCATCGCCGAATGCCCCGAGGGCACAGTCAAATCGCGCCTGCACCACGCCTTGCAAAAGGTCTGTGCACAAATGAGTGTTTTTAAATACTGATTATGAACGAGTTAATAGAATATCTGGCAGCCCGGAAGCCTTTTTCAAAACTGACAAATGCCGAACGCGAGGCTGTGTGCGAGCTGATGTCGCGCGAGGCGTATGAGCACCTGCGGGCAATTTTGTTGCTTGCCCCGGCCCTCGATGAAGGACCTCCGCCACCGGCCGCGTTGCGCGACCGGTTATTGGCCAGGATGTCGGCAGCACCCGGCCCTCGTGGTCTGGGAAGGGCGATGAGTTTGCACATACCGGCCTGGCAGGCCGCAGCAGCCTTCTTATTTGCCATGGCTGCGGTGTGGTTCCTTAAAAAGGAGCAGGTACGCACCATCGTCACGCCCGTCGTTCAGATTCAAACCGATACCCTGTACCGGGAAAAAATCGTTTGGAAAGAGCGAATTGTCTTGCGTGAGAAAACGGTTTACCGGAATTCTCCGGTCGTGAAGGCCGCTGGTCCCGAGGCCTCGTCCATGAAAGAATCCATTGCTGAAGAGATTCCGGCCGGCGCATTTACGGTGCCGGGCGCCGGCACATCCCTGAAGGACGAGCCGGCCCTGATGGACTTTTTTGTACAAACGAAGTAACATGCAGTGTACCGCGAGACACCGGTTTCGCTTACATGCAGTGTTTCGCGGCACTTCAGGCGCCATTTGAAAGGCACGTTGCGGCATAAAGGCATCGATCCCGAAAATGACATAACTTTCCCGCGAAAATCCAGTTCGCCGGCCAATATGTATCAAAAACTGCTGTTGATGTCATTACTTACCCTGTTGTTCGGATGCGGCAACAATCCCAAAAACAAGGATCAATTTCCGGAAGTACCGCTTTTCCCGAAAACAGACAATCCCGCCTGCCGGCTGGAGCCCGTTCCCATGGATTCGGATTTTTTCGCCCAGGCTTTTATTATTACCCCCGACAGAAAAAGCGTATTTGTACTGGCGTATGACACAGCCGGCACGCCCGACCGGATGCCTTATCAGCTGCTGCGCCTCGATGCCGCCGGGCAGGTACAGGCAAAAATCGCCATGCCGGACAGCCCGTGGGAAGACATCCCCTGCTTCTGGTGGGAGGAAGATGGCAGCCTTTCCCTCATGCTGAAAAGTGTAATCGAAACATTCGACCCTGCCGGTATGAAGGTGAAAAAAGAATGGGAACAGATAAACCCAAAAAACTTCCTTTCCCGGGAACGGCTGGATCAACTGACTTACGATGAACAGGATACCGCCTACCGGGAAGCGGTGAAAACATCTGCCGGGGGAAGCCGGACAGGTTTTGTACTTGAGACACTCAACCGGGTTTTCCTGATGCTGGATTTTGACGGAAAGCCCTCCCGGGCCTGGCTACTGAGCGACGAAGAGGACATTGAACGGTACAAAAAAATATTCGGGCTTCACAAGGGTGCGCCAAATCCGGCCGAATCGGCAGGCGACGGCCTGGTCTCGGAAGACAACGCCAGGCTGTCATACCTCTCGCATGATATACTGGACTATAAAATAGCCTACCCGAATCTCCAATATATCGAGTCACGCACCCTTGCGCTGTCCATGGGCAACAAAAGGGCGCGTTTCAAACTGTCCAACAAGGATGGCCACAGCCTGAATTTGCAGTTCGCTGACAATCAATACCTGACGACGGCCGACGGGACGGTATGGCTGATGTATGAAAGGGACTTGTACAGGGTTCGGATTCCTTAGAGACTGCTGCATTCCTGGCGAAATGGCATCCTAAAACACCCTTGTCACCAGCGCATCCCGGTAGCTTGCCCCTACCGGCAATTTTTCCTTCCCTACGTGCAGCGTGTTGCCTTCCATCGTCGCGATCTTGTCAATGGCTACGATGTATGATTTGTGTATCCGAATAAAACGATCGGCAGGCAGTGCGTCCTCCAGGCTTTTCAGCGAATTGAGGGAAAGTATTCGTCCGGATGCTGTATGGAACGCCACATATTCGCGCATTCCTTCAATAAAAAAGATGTCGTCGTATCTGAGCCGGTGGACTTTATGATCGGCTTTCACCAGGATATATTCCTTGTCTGACGAAACTGCTGCGGGCGTCCGGCCCGTTTGCGTCTTCGCCTTGATAACCGAAATCGCCTTGTTTACCGCCTGCAGAAAGCGCTCGAAACTAAAGGGTTTGAGGAGATAGTCGGTCACGTCGAGCGAATAACCCTCGAGTGCGTAGTCGGCATAGGCCGTGGTAAAGATGACGACAGGTTTTTGTTGCAGGGTACGCAAAAATTCGACACCCGTCAGTTCCGGCATCTGAATATCGAGGAAAAGCAAATCGACGGGTTGTTGCCGGAGCACGGCCATGGCTTCGAGGGGGTTCGCGCATTGCGCCACAAGGGACAACCCCGGCACTCGGCCGATGAAATTTTCCAGGAGGGTACGGGCGAGTTCCTCGTCGTCGACTACCAGGCAATTGACAGAACTCATGGCATGTCGATTTTAAGCGTTACCGAAAAGGTGCCCGGGCCGGGCTCGAT
>JAKOXM010000097.1 GCA_029781095.1 Bacteroidota bacterium | reverse complement strand
ACGATGATAAACGCCAGGTTGTACTCGCCGGCCACCTGCGGCGTTTGCCAGAGAATGTCCCCCGTCACGGGATTCAGGTCGAGGAAATTGTTGTTGGGCGATATCTGATTTGGAAAACTGTAGTTTGGTACCGGTGTTTTGAGCGCCTGCAAGGGTACGATCAGGTGGTAGGAAAGGCTGTCTCCGTCGGGGTCGTAAGCGTTCGGGTTGTGTTTGAACGGCTTGCCGACGCATGCGTTGTCAATAGGCGGTTGCAGCAGGTAGGGTGTCGTGTTGTTGCCTCCGAATTGAGGGTCCTGAAAGCAATAGGTTGTTTCGATATGGAACGGTATGTTGTCCGACGAAGGCGGATTTACGTTGATGATGCCTGCAATGCGGTTGGGGTCGGTCATGGAAACAACATAACAGGACGGGCCCGCGTAGGTGTGTTCGGCCACGTAGATGTTATATTTGATATCATTTGGCAGCACGATACCCTTGGGCGGTATGCCGGGGCCGTTGGCGCGGATCACTTTTTCCATTTTGAAATCCCCCCAGTTGATCGTCAGGGTATCGCGGTCGGCGTTGACGCTGCTGGCCTTGGTCCACGTGATAATCGTGGCGCGAATCGTGAGCGGGCCGATCTGCTCAATGTGAATTTCACCTGCGCGGTTATGGGTAGCCATCAGGGAAAGCGGACCGCAAAAAAGGGCAAGGGCTATAAAAAGAGAACGTAACCGTGGTCTCATGTTGTGTGCGTTTAATCGTGTCGGGATGGTTGTTGAGGAACGGGCTACAAGATTAAAATATTATCCTGTAAAATGGTCAAAAATCCGTCCGGTTTGCCACATTTGCCAAAAATATTGATTTCGATCGCCCAGGCCGCCAATTATTGGATGCTGCAAGACGCAATGCCGAAACAACAAATCTCCCTATTGACGCAATGACTTTGAATTATGTTGCTTTATAACGTAACTGTTACCGTCGACATGGCCATACACGAAGACTGGGTACAATGGATGCGCCATACCCATATCCCCGACGTCATGTCGACCGGCATGTTCGTTTCATACCGGATGAATCGCCTGATCGGTCATGACCACGCCGATGCCGAAATTTATACGATGCAATACCTTGTGAAAGACATGGCTCAACTGGTTCGCTACCAGGAAGAATTTGCGCCTGCCTTGCAACGGCAGCACAGCGAACGCTACGACGGCAAATATGCCGCGTTTCGCACGGTGATGGAATTGATCGATCACAACGAGCGGATGTAGAATAGGGTTGTTTCGATGTAACTAATTGAAAACCAATTTTTTTTAAAAAAAACCATCAAGCCACTCGCTTATTCATCAGATGACTGCCAGTCATCCGATGAATGATCAACTCAAACTGGGAGCAATACCGATAAAAGAACCCGCAATTTGCAACCTGGGCTAGCTAATTGATTATCATACCACAACAACTCTAATATCTGCGAATTTTACCGTTTTAAGGCCGAAACGGCATTTTCCCGAAGATTCTGGGTCATCGGCGCGAGCGCTCCCGTCGCCAGTTCAAACCCTTCCCTGATCGCCCTTTCCGCGTCCAGTTCGCCCGCTTCCCTGGCCCCCCCGATGAGCTGCACCCGTACACCCGCCTGAACAAGCGGCTCGTACAGATCGCGAAGGGGTTCCTGTCCGGCGCAAATTATAACGTGTTCGACGTCAAGTATTTGCGATTGTCCTTTTACCGTGATATGCAGGCCTGCGTCATCAATTTTTTCATATTGTACATCCGGCCACATCTGCACGCCGCGGTTTTTCAGCGTAAGCCGGTGGGCCCAGCCGGTGGTTTTGCCGAGGCGTTCGCCGATCCTGCCCTTGCTGCGTTGCAGCAGCCATACTTTTCTGGAAATATGTTCTGGATGCGGTTGCTCAATACCGCCGCGATTATGATAGTCGGGGTCGATACCCCATTCCGCACGGTAACGGTCGATCTTGGCCTCATTCGCCCCTTCAGCGGCTTCCTTCCCGTCGCTTCCCGTCAGAAACGTCGCCACGTCGAATCCGATGCCGCCGGCGCCGATGATAGCGACCGATTTACCCACCGGTTTGCCATGCAATAAAACGTCTGTGTAGGAAAGCACTTTCGGGTGGTCGATTCCCGGTATGTGGGGTTTCCGGGGTGTGACGCCGGTGGCGATCACGACTTCCGAAAATTGCTGTTTCAGCAGAAAACCGGCATCGGCGCGCGTATTCAAGTGCAGATGCACGCCCCGTATCCCGATCATTTTGTCAAAGTAGCGCAGCGTTTCATAAAACTCTTCCTTGCCGGGGATACGCTTGGCCATGTTGAACTGGCCTCCGATCGCAGCGGAGGCTTCGAACAGGTGTACCTCGTGACCCAGGGCTGCCATTTCGGTCGCTGCCGACAGTCCTGCCGGGCCGGCGCCGACGACGGCGATTTTCGACCCTGTTCCCGGTATAGTAACCGTGGCGGGGGGGAGGCTGCTTTCCCGGCAGGCTCTCGGATTTACGAGGCAGGAGGCGTCTTTTTTTTGAAATATATGGTCGAGACATGCCTGGTTGCAGGCGATGCAGGTATTGATCTCGTCCGAACGGTTTTCAAAGGCTTTTTGAACGAAATCGGGGTCGGCCAGCAGTGGACGGGCCATGGAAACCATATCTGCATAGCCATCGCGGAGCAGTTGTTCCGCCTTTTCCGGCGTATTGATTCGGTTGGTGGTGATCAGCGGAATGCGGAGTTTGCCCATGAGCCGTCGCGTCACCCACGCGTATGCGCCGCGCGGCACAAGGGTTGCGATGGTGGGAATGCGGGCTTCGTGCCAGCCGATGCCGGTATTGATGATGGTAGCCCCGGCCTCTTCGAGAGAGAGGGCCAGTTGTTCCACCTCCTGCCATGTGGAGCCTTCTTCCACGAGATCGAGCATGCTGACGCGAAAAATGACGCTAAAATCCTTTCCCGTCGCTTCCCGTACCCGCCGCATGATTTCGAGCGGGAAACGGATACGGTTTTCAAAACTGCCGCCCCAGTCGTCGCTGCGTTTATTTGTG
>JAKOXM010000094.1 GCA_029781095.1 Bacteroidota bacterium | reverse complement strand
TTCGCTGTAACCAGCCTGTATTTCGGCCGATTTTTCAGTGGTAAGTATCTCGGCGAGCGCAAGGCCGAGTTTTTCCCGTGTCAGATCTTGTTGAATGAGTTCTTTCACAAGGGGTGCATCCATGATCAGATTGACGAGAGAAATATATTTCACGTTGACCAGTCGCCGGGCGATGAAATACGACACCGGGTTGCCGGAATAACATACGACTTGCGGCGTTCCGATCAATGCCGTCTCCAGCGTAGAAGTTCCTGATTTGACGAGTGCCGCTTTGGCGCGGCGAAGCAGCTCATAGGTCTGTCCGCGCAGCAATTTTACGCCGGGGTGTTTTTCCAGAAACGGCCGGTAAAAATCATCCGGCAGCGAGGCAGCCCCTGCAATGACAAATTCCATGTCGGGACAGTCCGCCGTGACGGCCAGCATGACCGGTAAAATTCGCTGGACTTCCTGTCTGCGGCTGCCGGGAAGCAATGCAATAACCGGAGTGGCGGATTCGGTTTTCACATTCTTCTCAGGCCCTCCGATCGCATCCAGCAGAGGGTGCCCGACAAACTCCGTTTCAAGACCATATTTTCGGTAAAAATCCTGCTCGAAAGGAAGGATTACCAGCATTTTATCCACGTCCCGTCGGATAGCATGAACGCGCGACGAATGCCATGCCCAAATTTGCGGCGAGATGTAATAGATCACCTTTATTCCTTGTCGCTTCGCCCACCTGGCAATACGCAGATTAAATCCGGGGTAATCGATAAGGATAATCGCATCGGGTTGATAATCAAGGATATCTCGCTTGCAAAATTCGATATTGCCCAGAATCGTACGCAAATTTTTCACGACCTCCACAAATCCCATAAAGGCCAGGTCACGGTAATGCCTGACCAATTGCCCGCCTGCTTCCTGCATCAGATCGCCGCCCCATACGCGGCAATGAAGACCGGGCGACTGTTCTTTCAGCGCTTTGATCAGGTTGGAGCCGTGCAAGTCTCCCGAGGCCTCTCCGGCAATGATATAGAGTTTCATAGTTCCGGCAAAGGACGGCTTTTCGGGGCAAAAAAGAAAAGCGGCAATCGCCACAAGGGCGACTACCGCTTTTTCTTTTTCCTGTCAGGAAAAATTAACGGGAGATTACAAACGGTGTTGTGACCGTCTGGCCTTTCGCCGTAACTGACAGCATGTAAGCACCGGTTGGCAGACTACCCACGCGGAATGGCAGGCGCTGTTCGCCGGATACGCCTGCGTAGTTGCGTTCAATTGCAACGCGACCAAGGGCATCCACGATACGGACCTGGATATCGGAAGTCTCTTTCAGATTCAGTTTGATCGTAGCTTCGTCTACCACCGGATTCGGGAACATTTTTACCGAAACGAGTTGGTCGACATTTTTCGTTGCAGTGAAAAGGTTCGGGATATCTGTTTGCTCTGCATTCAACACTTCACCTGTGCTGTTATCAAACAGGATGGTGATGGCGTGCATTTGGGTAACGTCATATGTAGGATCTACGACAAACGTATTCTCATTGGAGAAAACGGTGCCGGCAGGTCCCGACGGAGGTGCAGTACCGGCAGCGCCGTTAAATCCTCCGATCAAGGCACGGGCAACATGGTCGTATACCATTTGCGAGGCAGGAACGGTCGAAGGCAGGCTTTCGTAGCCGCCCATCGGGCCGGCGGCGCCGCCTGCATAGGCGTTTTTCTGTGCATAAGTGCTGGTTGTACCAGTTACGTCATCTTCCGTGAAAACAACAGCAACGCGGAAGTCGCCCGTCATGTCTTCAAGGAATTTGAAGTAGCTCGTTACGGTAGCGGTACGGGTAACATCATCCCAGTCGACATTCTGGTTGATGGACACTTTGGGTTCAACAGACATGCGATCGATGAAAGCGTTTTCAAACTCCGTCGGATCGATATCGTTGAAAGTACGGTCAACAAGACCACTGGGATAACCGCCGATGAGGGCGCCCATACCTGTGTCATAAGGGCCAACAACCATCGGGTCGGCGTTGTGCACGGCGATACCGATAAAATTGGAATACTCGTTGGTCAGGAAATCCATCATAACAGCGCCACGGGGGCACCACTGGCACCAGGTACCTGTTGCTTCTTCTCCAATCACTTTGCGGCCTGCCACAGGTGTAACACCTTCAACAGATGCATTGCCTACGTTGTCAGCCGGATCATTGTCGTCGCCGCCATTGATATTGGCAACGGTGATCGTAACAGCGTTCGGGCCTTGTTTTACTGTGTAAGGCAGCTCAAAGTCATAAGATTCGTCAAACGGCATATCCACCGTATAGTTTTCCGTTACCGTATCCGTTCCGTTGGAAATAACCAGATCGAAAGACGTAATCGGAACAAATCCGGGGTTGCTAACCGTGCCTGTCAGATACATTTGGCCGTCCGTCCAGAACTTGGAATAATCCAGGTATGCAGGGATAGCGTCGAGGTAACGGCTGATGCCCACACCTGCCATGCTTGCTTTCAGGGTGTTGTCGGGAATAACCAGTTTCACGTTGTCGATAGCAGCGCCGTACAACCAGCCGCCGCCGTCCGTGTACTTGAAACCAAAGCGAACGTCGAGATTGCCGGCATAAGCGGACACGTCAACGCCTGATGGTGTAACCCAAAAAGTACGCCCTTTGACATCTTTAACCTTGGTAAAGGCGCCGCCGTTCAGGGATACCATCACCGAAAGGCCTTCCGTAACTGCCTGATAAGACAATTTTGCAAAGAAGAGGTCGTAGGTAAGGTAAAGAGGCGTTCCTGCGGGAATGGTGGATAAATCCATCGTCGGCGTAATAATGAGGTCGTTCAATTTATTGCAATTGCACTTGTCATCATTGGTAGCAAGGATATTCCCGCTGCTGTTATTGGGAATCGGGAAAGAAGAAGACGAAAGGGCTGTATTCGTTCCGATTTTCCAGCCGCCGTCAGATGCTGCGGTTTGCTGGGTCCATCCGACAGGCAAGGTGGTGCCGGATTCAAAATTTTCTTCCCAAATGACGGTTTGGGCGCTCATGGCTGTAGCAACAACTACGAAAGCCACTGCAGAGAGTAGTTTTTTCAACATAAAGCAGTAATTTAATTGAAATTTTGAATTTGTGGGGGCAAATCTACCTATCTGTTTGAGTTCGTCAGAATTTTTAGATGAAAATATCTTAATCGGACAATTATAGCATCTTCATCAATATTTCAATAAAATCGTATGGGAACTTCAAGGCATTAAAATTGTTTGAAGGGCGGTACTTTTGCCCCAGACCCGGCATTTGAATTGTGATCACTATGAATTTTGAACCGAAAGACGTATTCCGTAAACTGGAGTTTGACAAAGTCCTCGATTTGCTTGAAAAAGAGGCTCTTACACCCATGGCATCGCAGGTATTACGCGATATTGCCCCGGTGACGGATTTTCAGGAAATTGACCGCAGCCTGCGCGAGGCGCGTGAATACAAGTTAATCCTGGAAAAAAACGACCGCTTCCCGCTGGAATCATTTCCCGATATCCGCACCGAATTAAAGATGCTGGAAAAGGAAGGATACACGCTGCAGGCGGAATCATTCCAGGGAATACTCCGGATTTTATTGCTGATCCGGGACGTGTTGAAATTTTTCGCTGCGGGTCCTAAAAAAGAGATTTATCCCAAATTATATGATATTGCCCGTCCGCTCACTTACAATGAAGGGCTTGTAAAATCCATAACTGCCGTATTTGACGAAAAAGGCGAACTCCGCCCGGATGCTTCGCCCGAACTGATGCGTATTCGCCGGGAAACCCAGCAGAAAATCCGGGAACTGGACGGCCGGTTTCGCCAGATCATCCAGGAATACCGCGCAAAAGGCTGGCTGTCGGACACACCTGAAAGTTTTCGAAACCATCGACGCGTCCTGTCCGTTCCGGCCGAACATAAACGCAAAATACGGGGTATTATTCACGATGAATCCGACACCGGCCGTACTGCATTCATTGAACCGGAAGGGGTTATCGAGATCAATAATGACCTGTTCGACCTGGAACAGGAAGAACGCCGGGAGATATTCCGCATTTTGCGCGACCTGAGCGACACGATCCGACCTTACAGTGCCCTCATCAGCAGTTACCTCGAGACGCTGATCCGGTTTGATGTCATACACGCCAAGGCCCGCCTTGCCATGGCCATGCGGGCCGGAATGCCTGTTTTGCACGAAAAGCCGCTTATCGGAATAAAAAAGGGCTATCACCCGCTTTTGTACCTGAAAAACAAGCCCCTAGGACGCAAAACGGTCCCTTCCGAACTCAAACTCAATTCCGAAAATCACATACTCATACTTTCCGGCCCGAATGCCGGTGGTAAATCCGTGGCCATGAAATCGGTCGGGCTGCTGCAGTTGATGGTACAGAGCGGATTGCTTGTGCCGGTAAACGAACTCAGCGAATTCGGCATTTTCAAGCAGATATTCGCCGATATCGGCGACCAGCAAAGCCTCGACGACGACCTTTCCACCTATTCCTCGCGTTTGCAAAATGCGCGGGTTTTCCTGCAAAAGGCGACTCCGCATACGCTCGTCCTGATCGATGAAATGGGAAGCGGTACCGATCCGAAACCGGGCGGGGCCATTGCGGAAGCAATTCTACGGCAATTGCACCGCAAGGGCGTGTTCGCCGTCATTACGACCCACTACTCCAATCTCAAGGTTTTCGCGTTCCGGAACCCGGGAATTCTGAACGGAAACATGCATTTTGACAAAGATACCTTGTCGCCGACCTATGAATTAAAGGTTGGCCGGCCGGGCAGCAGTTATGCCTTTGAAATTGCAGAAAAAAGCGGCCTGTCGAAAGATATAATCGGTTATGCCCGCAACCGGACAGGACCGGAAACAGCTGTGGACGACATCCTGATCGAACTGCAGCGCGAAAAACAGGAACTGGAAGAAAAACTCAAATCCGTTTCGGAAAGAGAGCAGTCACTCGAAAGGCTTATCAAGACCTACGATGGCATGCATCAGGATATGGAAGTGAAGCGGAAGCGCCTGAAACTGGAACAAAAGGAATTCGAACTCCGGCAAAGCGCCAATACCAGTCGCGAGGTCGACAAACTCATCCGGCAACTTAAAGAGGAAAAAAACCTCGAGCGTGCGCAGGCAATTTCAAGCAACCTCCGCATGGAGCGATCCGAAAAGGCGCGTCAGGTGGATGAGGTAAACGCAGAAGTCGTACAACTGGAGGAGCGCAACGCTCCTTCCGCATCCGGGAAGCCAATGGCTGCCGGCGATTTCGTGCGGCTTCGTGCCGGCGGAGCAACCGGCCGTATCGACGAGGTAAAAGGCCAAAAAGCGACCATTTTGATGGGCGGAATCCGGGTTACTGCTAATCTCAGGGATTTAACGCCCGCCGTGGAGCCTATCAAACAGGTCAGCCACGTGACAGCTACCGATTTGCAGCATACCGCCACATTCGATTCGAAAATCGACCTGCGCGGAATGAGCAAGGAAGAGGCCATGCAGGTGCTGGAAAAATTCGTGGACAGCGCCTTGATGTCGAATGCAACGAGTCTGCGCATCCTGCACGGCAAAGGCGACGGTATATTGCGCAAAGTAGTCCGGCAAAAACTCCGCGAATACGGTGGCAATATTTCGAATATTTATCATCCGGAACAGGATGGCGGCGGTGACGGCGTGACGATAGTTGAATTGATCTAGCGCCGCCTTCTCGTCATTTGGGCTGTTCCCACAATTCGATTTTATTTCCTTCCGGGTCGAGCAACCAGGCAAATTTGCCGTATTCTTCTGCCAGCGGTTCGCCGATGAGTGCGATGCCTTCATTTCGCAGTGCCGCAACCAACGCATCGAGGTTGTCTACCCTGAAATTGATCATGAAGGGCGCATCGGAGGGGTCGAAGTAATCCGTGCTGTGTTTGAAAAAACTCAATACGGAATAAGCGTCCGGGTTGGTCTCTTCCTTCAGATTAAATTGCGCACCCCAGCTTTCAATGGTAATCCCGAGGTGCTTTGCATACCATGCACGGGTATGTTCTACATCGCGACATTTGAGGAAAATGCCGCCCAGACCGATAACTCGTTTCATAAGTTAATTTTTGTTTTAAGTTTTAGAGGCCAAAGATAGTTGGTTTGCGATGTAAACACAATTTGTTTGTAAAATAAATTTAGAGGGAATTTTATGGTTGCATGACAAACCGGCCTACTTTCGGGGGTCAAATAAGCAAAAGGCAAACATGGATTCAAAGACAGAAGCGAATCTGATCAGACAACTCATTGCCGACAATCAGAATAAACAGGCCGCCGAAAGGCTTCACCAGTGGTTTGAAGGCAAAAGCACAAGCAGGCAGGATGCGGCGCTGGGCTTGCTCAATCGCGTTACATCACTGAATGACAATGTGTTGCGCGGCCTCATCAGTCAGGCGGACGCAGACCTCGAACGCAACAGGATCACACAGTCGCTGCTCGATCTTGCGAAGCAACTGGACGATACGGACACCTTGCCCATGACCGGCAAAGGATTTCCGGCAAAACCGCTCCTTGCAATTGGCATCGTTTTGCTGGCAGCAATTGCCGGCTGGATATGGTTGAAAAAACCCGTCGCCCCACCCTACTTCGACCTCGTAGTCAACCTGCACGGACCCGGCGGCGAATCCGACCCCGTCCGGAATGGCAAGGTAGCACTCATTGTCGGCGATTACAGGCTGCCGCCCAGGGACGTCAGCAGCGACGGGCAGGCATTTTTCGACAAAATTGCCGGTGCATATCTGGACAAGCCCATCAAACTGGTGCCCCTGGATATGCGCTATAAAGTCGTATCACAAAGCGCAAATACTGCCGCAGAAAGCCGCAACATAACTTTCCAACTGACGCCTGTGCCGGATACTACTGCAGTGCGTGGCATCGTTTTTCTCCCGGAGCCCGGCAACAAACCCGCTGTCAATGCCCGGCTGGATTTCAATGCCGGTCAGGCAGAGGGGAGCACAGACGAAAAAGGGCGTTTCAATATTCGGGTGCCGGGCGCGTCGGGCGCCAAAGTGAAACTTATGATCGAATATAAAGGCCGCTCCTGCTATAACCGGGACGTGACCCTGTCTTCTGCAGAGATATTACAAATAACTCTGACACAATGAATTGGCAAATTTTCATCTTGTTGTTGCTTCCGCTTAGTCTATCTGCCCAGCCCGGCGGCGAGGTCGTTTTCGCAGGCCGCATTGTCGACAGCGAGCAGCGCGGTATCCGGGGCGCCCGGGTTGTTCTCGTAGGGGTAAGCGAGGCCCGCACCGATGATGACGGCTTGTTCCGGGTCTCCATTCCGGGCAGCATGGCCGAAGTGACGGTGGAAGTGGACCGCTATGAAGTGGTGTATCCCCGTTCGGGCCGCACACCGGTACCGCGGTCAGCCGGCACGCCAGTCGTGATCGAGGTGAAAAAAGCGGAGCCCGGCGAGCAGGACAAACTGATTCGGCAGTTGCAGGACAATGTACGGAAACTGGAGAGCGACAAGCGATTTAACGAGCAGGAAATCAAGCGATTGGGGCAAAATATGCAGGACACCATCCGCATCTTCCAACGCCTGCTCGATCAAAGCGGCAACCAGAGCGCTACCATGCTTGATTCTTTGCAACACAAAATACAGGCGCTGATGAGTGCGCAGGAATCATCGCTGCTTGCGCAAAAGAAGCAGGTATTGTACGACCGGATTACCCAATCCATGCTCACATTTCTGGATAAAGCCAAAAATCTTCGCGATGCACTCGGCCGCATAGACGACGCCTTTTTATCGGAAAAAGCCCGGGAAGGATTCGAAAAACAGGTTTTCGCCTACAACCAGGCGCGGGACTCCCTGTACAATCACCACAAGGGCTATATTGAAAGCGTGCGATTGTTTTGGGATGACAATGAAGCCTCATCGAGAATGGAAACCGTGTGCGACCTCGCCCTGATACAGATTCACGAGGGTATCATTTTGCCGCTAAACGACAGCGTGATCGGTCCGATGCGCGATGCTGCCACAGGTCAGGCCTCGCGCATGAGCGCAAACCGGAAAGCCCGCAAGGGCGCGCATAAAGCGATGGAGCAACTTGCCTTCCCCTTGCGCAACCTGGAATTGAAAATCAATGAATTATCCAACTCATTATCCCGCTGATACTTTTAAAACCGGTGCAACATGAAAAACACATTCCGCTTGCTCATTGCTTCACTCATGATCCTTCTTTGCCTTGCCGAATGCAAAAACAAATGCGAGGGCGATTTCGGTATCCAAAGCATCCAACCCGCCGCCAACCCGGTGGGTTACGAGATTTTTATTGCCTGCAAAGGCGTAACCGCAAACACCAAGGTCCGTTTTGACGCAGTGGACGCAGCTTCCGTAAAAGTCGCGGAAGGCGGGCTTATTGCTAAAGTGCCGTCAGGTATTGCAGGTACGGTTTCACTTTCCATTGAAGAAGGAGATTGCAGTGATTCGAGGTCATTCGATGTGCTTGGGGCCTATCCAAGTAATGTGCCGTTAAGTCCACCCGTTATAATCATACCGCAAAGTCCGAGTGGTACCATTGGTTTCATTAACAATGAATGGAAAAACATCCTGGACAAAAATCACAGACTGTCTCTGCAGGATTCGGGCACCCCATTTGGCGTTCTCTCTGATTTTTCGGTTGAGATCCACGATTCCATACCCTATTTCAACAATAATCCAATCACCGGCAAATACGACACACTCGCAAACACCATTTTTTTGGTGATTGACAGAACAGCCCAGGCCGGTGGTTACAAGGATACTTTGACAGGCTCCTTTATCGCCAATCTTCCGCAAAAAAGCGATGCGGATTTGACTATATTGCTTACTTCAAAACGCACCGGACGCCAACTCGTCGTTTACAGATAATAGTCAAAACACCCACCTGCCGCCTATCGCCAACAAAAACACACTGCTTTTGGGGGTTGTGGTCGTCAAACTGACCGATTCGATGGCTGCCGGCAATTGAAACTGGATATATGCGCTGAAATCCGGGGTGAAATAATGTTGCAACCCCAGACCGTACCACATCCGGTAGCCGTTGCTTTTTAAAAAGCCGGGTTTCACCTTGTTGAAGCGTCCATTGTAGGAAAGACTGCCAAACAGGTAGGTCTTGCTGCTATATCCCAGCCGGAATACCGGATAAACACTTACCGGCAGCAGTAAAGTGGTCTGTTTGCGTGTGTTGTTTGAAAACAGCAGGTCCGTCTCCGCAGATGCAAACAGGTAAAACCAGGGCCGAAACTGCTGGTAAAATGAAAACTGCAGTTGTGCGAACGTCCGGTCGTAACCAAAAAACTGACGCGCCATTTTATCGCCTGTTGCGGGGAAAAGCACGCCTGCCTGCACCGTTAGTTCCGGGAGACGGCGGAAAGGAATGCCCCGCGCATAAACTCCCACGGCCGCCGGTTTGTGAAAAACGGTCGCATTGGCATCGCCGCTGCCAAGCACGGCAAAGGGGCTGCGGGTTTCGTCGAGGTCGGAACGCGCATGCCCGAAAATGAACATGCCCCCGACATTGAGGCGGTTGTTTTTGTCCACCCCGTAGCCAAGTTGCAAAACGTTGTATAATGCCGAGTATCGGCTCGTTTCCGTCAGCGTATCGAACTGAAACACCGATTTTTCCGTGCTCAACTGGTTGAATACTGCCAGTTCAAAGTGTTTGTAAGGCACCACAGCCGGCGAAAGTCCGGGGCTGATAACCAATACACTGTCAAACGATTGCGCGTGAAGAAAGAATGCGGACAGGCAAGCAAATGAAAAGGCTATTGCCCGGGTCGAATAATTGGATGCTTTCATTGCCGGAGTTGAAATAAGTGTTTGCAATGGTCAAAAGTAGTTGTTATTTCACAGCATCATTTTTTTGTTTGATGACTAAAAATATACTTTTTGCTGTCCTGTTGGCAAGTATGCCGGTTCTTACTGTGGCGGCGCAAACACCCTACAAATTATCGGGCCGCGGCGAAGCGGCCTGGGTGGGTGGAAGCGGCATCGGAATTGGCGTCTCTTTTCTGCTGAGGCACAACACACCGGCCTTCACACCGGACCAGGTAGCCATGCTCGACGCGGGGCGGATTCCCGCATTCGATCGCTTCGCAACGCGACATTATTCAGCCGTCGCGCGCCGCGAAAGCGATATTTTCCTGATCTCTTCAACCGCTATTCCCTTGCTGTTGCTGGCAGACCCCGCTATACGGCATGATGCGCCAAAGGTCGCCCTGATTACGGGAGAAGTCATGTTTGTCAATACCGCATTAACCCTGCTGAGCAAGGAGATTGTGCACCGGCCGCGGCCTTTCGTCTACAACCCTGCCGTCCCGCTTTCGGAAAAACTGAATCGCGACGCCCGCCTGTCCTATTTTTCCGGACATACCTCCACCGTGGCGGCGCTCACGTTTTCAACGGCTAAAATCTGGTCGGACTACCATCCGGGGTCAAACTGGCGGCCGGTCGTCTGGGCCGGGGCCGTCGTCATTCCCGCCACTGTCGGCTATCTCCGGATGCGCGCAGGGAAACATTTCCTTTCCGATGTGGCAAGCGACTTTGTGGTCGGCTCCGTGACAGGCTGGCTGATTCCGCAATTACACCACCGCCGTTAACAATTTCCAAAGCCGGATACCTGAAAACCAACTTTGTTATCTTTGCCCGGCCTCTATGAAGAAAACGCTCGATCAATTCCGCGAGGTTGTCGGCCGGTGCCGCGACCTTTTTTTAAAAAAAACTGCCGATTACGGTACAGCATGGCGCATTCTGCGCCCGGAAAGCATAACCGATCAACTGTATATCAAAGCGTTGCGCATTCGCAGTATCGAACAAAAAGGCGAACAGAAGGTGACGGACAGCGTTGAGTCCGAGTTTGTCGGGCTTGTCAACTACTGTGTACTTGCGCTGATCCAGATCGCACTGCCGCAGAACACACCCCTTGAACTCGAAGCGCAACAAGTCGCCGAACTGTATGACCGGCATATCGCTGAAAACATCCGGCTGCTTGAAGCGAAAAACCACGACTACGACGAGGCCTGGCGCCTGATGCGTATCAGCAGCATGACGGATTTGATTTTGCAAAAAATTCTGCGGATCAAGCAGATAGAAGATAATGCCGGCAACACCCTGGTGTCCGAAGGACTGGAGGCCAATTACCGTGATATCATCAATTATGCGGTCTTTGCGCTGATCCGGCTATCGGAAAAAAATTAGGCCTCCAACAAATACTCTAATCAACACATATCTGATATCGCATGACATCTCTTCCTACCCTGATTATTTCGTTTGCCATTGTCGGTGCGCTGCTCACCGCGTGGACGGTTTGGGCGCACAAACAAAAAAACGTTTTTTGGACTTTTCTGCAGCACTTTTGCGGGGTCTGGTTCATTTTTTCCGGCATGGTGAAAGCCGTTGACCCGATCGGTACGGCCTACAAAATGGAGGACTACTTCTCCGCCTTCGAACAGACTTTTGAAGGTTTGACCAACGTATTCGCAGGTATTGCACCTTTATTTCCGTGGCTGGCCAAATCCAGCGAAGGATTTTCCATTTTTATGATTGTAATGGAGATTGCGCTGGGGGTTATGCTGATTGCAGGGTATTCGCGCAAATGGACGGCATGGCTGTTCTTTTTGCTGGTGTTTTTCTTCACACTGCTCACCGGCTTTACCTATCTCACCGGTTTTGTGCCCTCGGATGCCAACTTTTTCGATTTCGCCAAATGGGGACCATATGTGAAAACGCAGATGCGCGTAACCGATTGCGGCTGTTTCGGCGACTTCATTAAACTGGATCCCAAAATTTCCTTTTTCAAGGACCTGTTTTTGATGGTTCCGGCATTGGTGTTTCTGCTTCGGCCGCGAAACATGCACCAGCTATGGACGCCCCGGATGCGCAATATGGTTGTCGGCATTTCAAGTGCTGCGACACTATTGTTCTGTTTCCAAAATACTTATTGGGACCTGCCGATAGTCGATTTCCGGCCCTTCAAGATTGGAACCAACGTACGCGAACGAAAAGCGCTCGAAACAGACGCCAAAGTTGACATACTTGGCTGGGTACTGCAAAACGACAGCCTTGGCAAAACAGTAACCTTTATGGAGCCGAAGCCGAACGGCTATACCTATGCCAAAGAATACCCGAAGAGCCAGGGATGGAAGGTAAAAGATCAGATTCAGACCGATCTGTACATAGAAAAAGACGGAAAGAGGCTGCCCATTACCAAAACAAAAGTGAGCGAGTTTATCGTGGAGAACGACAGCAACGGCGAAACGGTTGAAGTAACAGACGACATCCTGGAAGAGCCGGGGTACAGTTTGATGATCGTAGCCTACAAGCTCAAAGGGCAAAAGCAAATGCAGACCATCGTCGTGCAGGATACCATTTGGGCTACAGACACCATACAGGTAAAAAAAGATTCGGTCTCGTACCAGCGCCGCATCGTTTCCGTAGAACAAAAGAAGACGGAAAAAGAAGTCTTTATTCCTGAGCCAAGTTACGCAGAGCGTTTCAGCAAGGAAATTAACCCGCTGGCCGAGAGCGCCGCAAAGGCGGGCTGGAAGGTATATGCCATAACAACCTATGGCGATTCGGAAAATGCCGTGGACCTCGCGCGCCAGACAAATGCGACATATCCTTTCTACAAAGCCGACGACAAACTCCTCAAAACGATCATTCGGGCCAATCCGGGTGTGGTTGTCTGGAAAGACGGTGTGGTACTCGATATGTACCAGCACAGGCATCTGCCTGACTTCGAAACCCTGAAGGCTAAATGGAAATAAGCACAGCCGAGGTTTCAACACAAAAAAATACGCCTGCGAAGGCCGGAATCCGGTCTTTGCAGGCGTTTTAACTTATCTTCCAGAAAATCAGGCTTTTCTGGAGCCTTTAACATCCAGCACATCCTTGCGGAGGGCTTGTGCGAGGTCTTTCAGTTCCTGCATTGCTTTTCTCACACGTGCGCCGGCTGCATTGTTTCCGTCGTAAAATTTAGCGACGTCAGATTCGGTTTCTGCAATAGTTTTCTTGATGGTTTCAAAAATCTTGCTCATAACAATTTGAATGAAATTGGTTAATAACTCCGTAAAAGTACGATTTTTTACCAATTCCAAACTTTTTGTTATCTTTTAAACACATTTAAAAAAATCCGATGCCTCTGACGGCTTATTGTTTCAGCAAAGATCGCTCGGGTTTGAGCAATTCCGGTATCTGTTGTTGCGTCCGGCGAAGCCGCGGGATGGACTCATGTTGCACGTATGGATTTGACGGATTGTGTTGTACGTAGTCCTGATGATAACCCTCAGCCGGCCAGAATTTCTTAAAAGGCACGACCTGCACTGCTATGCGCCTGGAATATTTGCCGGAGGCGTTCAGATCAGTTATATATTGTTCTGCCAGTTGTTTTTCCGACGGGTTCCGGTAAAATATGATCGAACGGTATTGCGTACCGATATCAGGTCCCTGTCCATTTACCTGGGTTGGGTCTTCCGATGCAAAATACACCTTTAGAAGTGTCTTGTAATCCACCACAGTAGAGTCGTAATAGACTTCCACCGATTCGGCGTGCCCGGTTGTTCCACTGCCCACTTCTTCATAGGTAGGATTTTTCTGGTCGCCGCCCGAATAGCCGGATATGACCTCGGATACGCCTTTTACGCTTTCAAATACGGCTTCTTCGCACCAGAAACACCCGGCGGCAAAGGTGGCTTTGCTGAGACCGGAAAGGTCTTTCTCCTGGGGCTTTTCCGTTACCGGGTTGTCCGTTTTGCCTTGCGGCCGGTCTTCATATTTCCTCGTAGTGCAATTTGCGAGAAAGAACGCCGCAAGCGCCAGCAGCAGCATGGTTTTGATCGTCTTCATAATAAACAAGATTGTGATTGTGTTGACAAATGTAAAACCACTGAACGTACGCCGGCCGCGATTGTTACCGGCAATACGATTTGCAACAGTCAATGTGATCCCGGTGTCCTCGCCACGACACTAAAAGCATGGATGCCGGCCGGTCAATAAGCCTTGTAAATGTTGTCCTTTTTATTAATGTCCGGCACATAGGTGCTTCCCAGCCGGATTTCCCTGATCTTTTTTTCGGAGTTTAAACTGATCGACACGACGCGCCCGCCTTTTTCCCAAACGGAGACCGGGCGGTGTATTTTTTCCGTGGAATTGTCCGTAAACACAATGGTCAGATCGACAGGAACCGGTTTTTCACCTTTTGATTCTATCAGTATTGTTTTTTTCTTCTTTCCTTCCGTCACTTTCGAGATAGCAAGATCGGGCACGCCGCTGTCAATAAACCAGCGTTTCCAGAACCAGTTCATATCAACGCCCGCGCCGGTATTCATGCTGGAGAAGAAATCGTATGGCATGGGGTGTTTGCCGTTCCATGTGCGGATATAATGGTGCAGTCCTTTATAGAA
>JAKOXM010000087.1 GCA_029781095.1 Bacteroidota bacterium | reverse complement strand
TAACCTAGAAGAAGGTACCGACGCCTACCTGGACCCGATGTACATGAAAGCTATCCGCGAATGGGTGCAGGGGCCAAAAATTACGGGAGAATTTTCCCGTTCCCCGGCACCGGTCGTGCGCGAATACGCATCTTTTTTCGGGCTGGACGCCGTACAGGTTACGCAGGCACACCGGGTACAATTGCCGGAACTGGAGGGTCTGACGGTGATTCTGGCGCTGGAGCCGGGAGCGGAACCGGATTCTCTGGAGCAAATGTTCCACGAATGTGCGCCTTATGTCTCGTATTTTCTGGTTCAGTTCAATCCCGGGACGTCTCCTTTGCAGGAAACGGAATTCTGGAGAAAATGCGCGGCGTCGTACCCCCTGCTGTTAGGAGGCGACATACCCGGCGCCGAAATGCCGGCCATACTCGAGCAGATTTGCCCTGCGGGAATTGGCTTTACGGGGGGAGAGGAAGAACAGGTCGGTGTAAAATCCTTTGACGAAATCGAGGAAATTTTCGAGTTGCTGGGGCGCTGAAGCATCACCAGTAATACCGCTGCAATACAGCCACGATCAACGCCATATTTCCGCCGGTCAGAACTGCAAGTGTAGCCAGCCATATCTGTTTTCGAAGTGATTGCAGCCATCGGCCAGCCAAAGCGAGTGCGGCCACGGGTGCAATGGGCACGAAATACCGTCCCTGAAAATTGGACACTTCCGGCGAGCCGACCGGGCACCAGAGCGCATACATCGTCGCGGCAAACAAGCCGACGTACAGAACCACGATCACTGCTGCCCAGACGCGCTGCCGCGCCGACAACAGATCGCCCGTGCTTGCAAGCATGGCGGCGAGTGCGAGCCAAAGCAAGGCCAGCCAGGCCGGATGCAGGTAATTTTTTTCCCAGCCGAATTTTCCGGCAAAATGAGCCGCTATGGACGGCAATGCTCTTGCAAGCGAAACACCTGCCCTGCGGATAAAAACAAAGGGGCGCTCCCGCATAAACGCCAACTGCCGCGCCGGATCGACGCCTTCGTTGAGTGTCTGTTCCTGGCGGACAGCAGTATTATAGGCGTCGTAAGGAATAAACCGGCGGTTTGCGAGGCCGCCCCATGCAAGCGCTGCGACAAGCCCGGACACCGCCAAAATAGAGAAAGGAAACAGTTGCTTCCGCCATTCATCCCGGCGGCGGGGCATCAGATTCAATAAAACGAGCGGCAGGGCGATGAGTTTGTTGGCGCAAACGAGTATGAAGGTGCCCCATTGTTTTGTAAAAACCGGGAGCCTCAGGTTCGATTTTGTAAAACCATAACGCAGAAAAGATGCTGTCAGCCACCAGCACAACCCGTTGGTGACCACGTCGGCATTGGCGGACGCGGCCATCACAAGCGAGGCAGGGAGCAGGGCAATGGCGGCAATCAACTGCTCGCCAAAAGGCATCATCCGGATCGCTGCGAATACCAGGAGCACCCAGACCAGCAGGTTTGACAATCGGGCGGCGTACAACATTTGCAGGGGTGTGCCTCCGCAGATACGCAATATCCCTGTTGCGAATGCCTGCGGCAGATAGGCAGTGGGTGCGTAAATGGCCGTGTTGGGGAAATCCGTGAAATTTTTTCGGTCTTTGTCCAGGGGAATTTCGAGGCAATGAAAAATCTTGTCCCGATCGAGGCGTGCGTCGTAATTCATTTTTAACCGGGAAAAAGAATCGCGCAGCTGTACCAACGAGGCCGGAAGCAGGCCGCCGAGCCGCCTGTCCGTGGTTTGCGGAAAAATTACGCCTTCACTTACCTGGCAGGCGCGAAAAAAATGATTGGGCTCGTCGGGCGACTGGAACGGCGGAATCAAAAAAACAAGGATGCTTCCAAATATGAGCGCCAGGCCTGCAAAAACGGTTGCCGCATCCGGGCGCTTCATCGCGCGACGACGAATTTCTGTTGCCCCCACACCTTGCCGTTGGTGCGTGCAAAGGCCACGTACAATCCGGGCGCCAGGCTCTGCACATCAAGCAGCATTTCGCGACGCAAAAACCCTTTGAACTCTTCCTGCTGAAGTATGCGACCCGAAAGGTCGGCGATAAAGACCTCCGTTTCAAATCTTGCCGAAGTATTTTCCGTAACCAGGACCGCGTGACTGTTTGCCGGATTGGGGGTTACGACAAGTGTCGGCGGTTTTTGGCCGCCAGGTGTGTAAGTGGATACGTTATCGCCGTTTTGGAGCGAATCGAGGGGAAAAGTCATGATGCTGCGCGCATACGTGCCGGCAATAAGCGTCCGCTGTACAGGATTCAGATCGATGTCGTAAACAGCCACGACCGGCATTCCCTGCCCGAGCCTTTCCCAATGCTGCCCGCCGTCGAGGGTGCCGTACACACCGCCGTCCGTTGCAACAAACAGGATGGAATCCTGGTGGCCGGGCAGTATGTAAACATCGTTGATCGCAAGGTTGGGCAGGTCGCCCGAGATGGCCGTCCAGGTATTGCCTTCGTCGTCGGAGCGATGCAGGTGCGGAGTGAAATCATTCGATTTATAGCCGGTATGTGTCACGTACACCCGGTTGGTGACGTTTGGAGATGCCTTTACGGAAGATACATAGCGATCGGGGAGGCCTGCCGAGATGTTCGTCCAGGTTTGGCTCTCCGGGTTGCCGCGCCATACGTTGCCGTCGGTGGTGCCCACATACAGCAAATTGGCGTCGAGGGGGCTTTCATCGAGCGTGCTGATGCTGTGGTAGCGGTCGCCGAAGATATTCCCGTCTGTCAGGTCTTCACTGATCGGCGCCCAGATGGGCAGGTGGCCGAAACCCTGATACACACGGTAGGTTCCGGTATACATGGTTTCGAGGTTGTGGCGACTCAGGATATATTGCATGTCCCAATGCCGGCGATCGGACGATTCGATTCCCGTCGTTGCGTCATCGAATGAAAAGCCGTCATTGGTGCCTGTAATATTGCCGTTTTGAGTTTCGTAATATAAGATATTCGGGTCTTCCGGGTGAAAAAGAGGCTGAAAGCCATCGCCTCCGTATAGCCGGGGCCAGTCGTTGATAATATCGGCATTACCCCCGGTTGTGCCGTTGTCCTGCATACCGCCATAATACTGATCGGGCGCGAACGGATTAAAAGCGACCCGGTAAAACTGCGAAGTGGGGATATTTTCAATTTTAGCCCAATTAAAACCGGCGTCTGTGCTTTCATACAAGCCGCCATCCGTGCCCAGCAGGCAGGTGCTGGCGTCGATAAAGGCCATGTCGTGTTTATCGGCGTGCACCTCGTATGTCCACCAGTCGGGTGTGGTCTGGAACCAGCTATCGCCACCGTCGACCGTACGCCAGAGGTTTACGCCGCAGACAAAAATATCATCCGGGTTAAAGGGATTAATGAAAATTTTGCCAAAATACCAGCCAAAACCGCCCATGAATCCCGGGTCAAGATCAGTGGTGGGCAGGGGCGCCCAGCTATTGCCGCCATCGACCGTTCGGTAGATTGCCTGAAAGTCCAGGGAGGCATCTACGTAAACCGCCAGCACGCGATTCGCATTGGCAGGGGATATGGCAAGGCCGATCCTGCTGCATTCAAAATCGGGCAAACCGTTCGTCATCATGGACCAGTTGGCGCCTCCGTCGACGGTTTTCCAGATACGGGCGCCGTTGCCGCTCACCACGCTTTCCTGGTTGTTGCGGATGCGGTCCCAGCCGGCGGCATAGAGCACATTGGGATTATCGGGCGCCATGACCAGATCTATAATACCGGTCGAATCCGAAACAAACAATACTTGCTGCCATGTCTGCCCGCCGTTGGTGCTTTTGTACAATCCGCGGTCATTGTTGCGTTCGAAGGGCAGGCCCATAGTCGCCGCATAGATCGTATTCGAATTGGCGGGGTGAATGATTATTTTGGAAATAATCCGCTGAGATTCAAGGCCCAGGTGCTGCCATGTCTGTCCGCCATCGGGGCTCTTCCACACGCCGTCGCCAATGAACGGGTATCCGCTGATGTCCGGATCGCCTGTGCCCACGTATACGATGTTCGGATTTTGAGGGTCGAGTTCTATGTCGCCGATGGCGAGAAAGGGCTGTTTGTCAAAAACGGGCGACCAGCTTTGCCCGCCGTTAGTTGTTTTCCAGACACCTCCCTGCGAATAGCCGACATAAATGACGTTGTGGTTATTCGGATTTACCTTGATGGTCGTCACCCGTGCGCCGATGTTGCCGGGCCCCTGTACCGTCCACGGAGCGTTAAAGCCGGGCAGGCTGCGTTGCGTCACAGTATTGCAGGCCCGGGCAATCGCCTCCGTATATGACTTGATATCCGTTTTAAAATCAGGGTATTCACGCATGGTATGGAACCACTCCGCCGGCCGAAGGCCTTTCCCGCCTTCCGCTTCCGATTGTTCGACGGGTGGTGGCGTCGTGGACGCGGGCGATTTTTGGAGATTTTTATATAAAATGGCCAATAACGCCACTACGATGGCGGTAATGAGCAAAATGTTCCGTATCGGAAAGGGCTGGCGTGTCTGGCGTTGAAACATCGTATTGATCTGGTTGGCATGCGTTTGTAACGGCTAAAATAAGGGTCTTGGCTGCATGTACGATCTGCCATGGCGGAAAAGATTTTGTTTTGCCTGTTTTAGCGTTTGCACGACCAGACATCTCTACCATTTAACTGATCTGTTTTTTATTGGACATGCCTCATGTGCGAAAATGTTTAATGAAATCGCCAGGTAATACGCCATTTCTGTAAACAGGATCGTTCCAATTGCGTTATGGTTTAAAAAGCGGTAGTGGCAATAATTGGATGATGTGTTTTTTTCAAAGCACTGGTTTCCAATCTTATCACTCATCACTCATCGCTATCAAAAAAGCAAATACATGCACACAATTCTCGGAATCAATGGCGCAACCGGCCCTGGCCTTGCCGCCGAATTGCGCAAGCGCAATATTCAGGTGCGGGGTGTGAGCCGCAAGCCCTTTCCCGGCGATTGGGAGCATCGGCAGGCCGATGTCACCAATATGGCCGAAGTTATGGACGCTGTCGACGGCTCGGAGGTTGTATACCTGCTGGTCGGGCTGGAATACAACATCGACATCTGGCGGCGCGACTGGCCGGTTATCATGGAAAACTGTATCGAAGCCTGCCGGGCCACCGGCGCCAAACTGGTTTTTCTCGACAATGTTTACTCCTACGGGCTGGTGGATGGCCCGATGACCGAAGAAACGCCCCTGCGGCCCAACAGTAAAAAGGGCAAGGTGCGCAAGCCTGTCGCGGAGCGCCTGCTCGACGCCTTTAAAAACCACGGATTGCGCGGCTGCATAGCCCGCGCCGCCGATTTTTACGGCCCTGAATGCAATACCAGCGTGCTGAATTCTACGGTTATCGACCGGTTTTCGAAAGGCTCCTCCGCATTTGTTTTGGGGCGCGCCGACAAAATTCACACCTACACGTACACGCCTGACATTGGCCCGGCACTTGCCATTCTGGGTACCGACAGCCGTGCCGACGGCCAGGTCTGGCATTTGCCTACTTCCGCAGAGCACTGGACGGGTGAGGACTGGGTGAAAGCCGCTGCGGAAGAATTTGGTGTAAAGCCGAAATTCCAGACTACTTCTACTTTTATGCTGCGTATTATGGGACTTTTCAGCCGCCTTTTCCGTGAAATGGTCGAGATGAATTACCAGTATACCCACGACTACATTTTTTCTTCCGAAAAATTCGAGCGCGTGTTTGGGCTAAAACCCACGCCCAACAGGCAAGGTGTAAAAGAAACGGTGAAATCCTATAAAAAGTAGCATCGGCTTTCATCTCTTAAAACGTCTAACAATAAAAATACGGACGGTTTGTGTCCGCGTCGTTGATATGGAAACCTCCAGCCAATTCAATTACCTGGAAAGCGCCAGAAAACTTTTCCGCTATTACCGCGAACTCGGCGACAAGGCCCTCGCTCAAATTGGCGACGACCACATCCACTGGCAGCCAACGCCGGAAAGCAACAGCGTGGCCATTATTGTCAAGCACCTCAGCGGCAATATGCTCAGCCGGTTTACCGATTTCCTCGACAGCGACGGTGAAAAGCCGTGGCGCAACCGCGAAGCGGAGTTCGAGAACGATTATGCGAACAAAGCGGAATTGCTCGAAGCCTGGAATGCGGGCTGGGAATGCTTCTTTAACGCGGTAAATCCGTTGACGGAGAACGACTTGCAAAAGATCGTCTATATCCGCAACGAAGGCCACACGGTGTTGGAAGCGCTTTCCCGGCAACTCGCTCATTATCCTTACCATGTCGGGCAACTGGTATACGTATGCCGTATCCTGGCCGGCGGGCAATGGCAGTCGCTCTCGATCCCGAAAGGCGGATCACAGGCTTTCAACGCAGAAAAATTTGCGCAGGAAAAGTCAAGGACGTTTTTTGTGGAGAAACTCTGAAGAGCGGCGATGGCCGCAAATGACTGCGTTGCCCATTGCTACTTCTCCGTTTCCACCCAGATATGCACGTCCTGCAAGGGTCGCCCCTTCGCATCACGGGGGAGGGCAGCGATTTTCTGCGCCACCTCGATGCCTGTTATCACCTGACCCAAAACGGAATATCGCCCGTGCAAGCGGGGCAAACCACCGTATTTTTTGTAGTCCCTGCGCGCCTCGGGACTGAAGTGCAGATCCAGTTTTTTTTCTGTTGCGTCAAGCGTGGCGTCCGTCTGCGGGCGGCCCAGTACGATGAAATAATCTGTGCGTGCCGGATGGCCGGCGGAATCAGTTTCGGCAGCGGCCAGTGAGCCGCCCAGCAAAGGAGATTCTGATTCCGGTGTTAAATTGTCACCATTGCCTGCAGGCTCGCTGAATTGGAGGGCAAAATCGCGCTCGACGCGATAAAAGATCAGCGTATCGGCGGGCAAACGGGTGAAAGTTTGCAAAAAGCGATCGCGGTGTTCCGGCGCCGAATCAGACAATTCCACCCGGATATCCCCCATGCCGGTGTGCAGAATTACATGCCGGTGTTTTTTCGATCCGCAGGCCGAAAGTAAAAGAAGCAGAAATATCCGGAAGGGGCGCATGGTCGGTGGCAGCGGCATTTGGCGGTGAAAAGTTATTCCACCTCGTTTTCCAATTCTTTAAAATACCGCACAGCATTTATTTTAAGGTACTTTTCCTGTTGTACCGTGTTTTGCTGCGGCATTTCCAAAGCCTGTTTAAAGTGTGGCCAGCCGTCCTGGTCGCGGCCGGTGAATTCGTAATAGCCATCGTAACAAAGCAGGCGGCAAACGGCGATGTGCATCAGATCCTGCTTTTCTTCCTTGTTGAAGTCTTTTCTCCAGCGCCCCAGTTCCTGAATGCCGATGAGAAAGAGCACCGTGTTCAGGTCGGGCAGATTGTCGCGGCGCATGGCATCCTGCACGATGTGTTGCACGCGTAACCATTCAAAATCGAGTTCCCAGTCTTCCATGCAGCAAAGGTACGAAGGCTTCTACTGCCTAAAACTGGCCAACTGGTTTTTTCCCGAAACGTTGTGTCGCACCTTGACTAATTAAACTGATTACCTTTATCTTTGTGGCGGCCAACTGGTTTTTTCCCGAAACGTTGTGTCGCACACTGTCATTTTGCCATGCGCAAAAGGCCCTTGCGGCCAATACATTTGTCAGACCATCAAATTTTCACCACACTAAATAACCAGCAACCATGCAAAAGATCAACTTTTTTCTCCTGTGCATTTTTTGCACAACGACGGCCTTCGGGCAATTTTATTACTCCACAGCATTCTTTAATTACGACACGCTGCCTTGCCCTTTTGACAACACCAAGACCCTGGTGTTTCCCAAAGGCTGGTATTTGTACCAAACAACCGATGACACCTGGGCCGGGCCGGTGGATTCAAGCCGGTGCATCGGCGTGGAACCTTTTGCTCCTTTTGATCAGCCGCGGATAGATTTGTCGCAAATAGACCCCCAAAAGGCGCTGTTCCTGCGTGCCAGGTCTTCCGAATTTGCGGGCCAACCAAGCCTGGAACCCAACGCTCTGTATAATGCCGGCATCAATTTCCATGTCTCCGACGCTGCCACGCTTCCTGTTCCGGGCACCGGTTGTATTGAAGACATGTGCACCGGTTTGTTTATCGGTATCGCAGTGCCTGGCCCCCAACGAATACAAACAGGGGTGCTGAACGGCGGCAATTTTCCGCCCAACTATTTTTATCGGGATATAAACACCTGTTTCCCGACGGAATATTTTTTCAGCCAGAATTTGAATGAATTGATTGCTAAATTCACTTTCCCGCCCGGAGCCGACCTCAACGGCCATTACCTCTACCTCGATTACGCCAGCGTGGAGCCGGGAAACGTGTCACCCGGACTGATATCGGAGGTGACCGTTGGACCGAATAATTACAATTCCACTTCGGGTGAGTATGACATCAACGTGGGGGACGCCGTTTCCAATGGCGGATTCTTTTTTGAAAATTTTATTCTTCAATATACGGCGCCCACGTTTCCAAGCGCGCAGGAACCTTCCTACGTAATCGGGAGCATCGATCCGAACAGCCCGGAGCAGGAGACGATTAATCTGATAGTAAACCCTTTTCAAACACTTGAAATACAGCCGTTTACTTATCTTGCCGGTGCGCTGGTAGCCGGAAGCGACACCCTTCGCCACCTGGTCAATCTCGTCAATAACGGAGGCGATATCTGCATGAATTTCGTCGATTTCGTCGTGGGCGGCGGCGATGAATTTCGGTATGGCAGCGGCTCGCTGTACATGAACAATGCTTTTTCCTGCATGAAGTTTCGCAGTGAAAGCGCCTTGCGGGTACTCGAAGGCTCCACCCTGCATTACGGCAACGACGGCACAGGCATGCTCGCACTTTGCGCGGGCAGCACCATAGCCCTGGAGCGCAACGCAACAATGATCGTGGACGGTGTCCTGAACATGTCGGAATGCAACAATGACATCCCGCCGCAACAATTGTACATGGACCTGCCGCCCGGCTCAAAGCTGATATTTACGGACAAGGCCCGCCTGACCAACCGGTACAGCCAGGGGCAGCAAATGCACCTCAACGTCCGGATGCTTGGCGGCACCATCGATGATGCGGCGCTGGCTCCGCAAGATCGTGAACTGATCCGGCGCATATACCCGGAGCCGTCTCCCGAATTTGCCGATAACGTGTCGATTGCGCCCAACCCGTTTGCCGATGTGTTTTCGCTGATTTACCTCGCCGGAAAACCGGAAACCGTCACGCTGCGCTGGACGAGTATCAGCGGGCAGACCGTCGGAGAAGAAACCAGGCAGGCGCTGCCCGGCCCCAATGAATGGCAGCCCGACACCCCTGAAACAGCCGGTGTATATCTGCTCACGGTGGAAAGTGAATCGGGCAGAGTGACGAAAAAAGTAGTGAAACTTGGAAAGCAGTAACAACTGCAACGGATAGCGGCAATAGCGGCTGACACTCCAGCGGGGCCGGAGTGTCAGCCGCTATTGCCGCTATCTAATTACTTGATTTTTCCGCAGTTATCTTCTATGTCCCGTTTGGCGGAGTCGGGATCATCGAGTACTAAGAAAAATTCTCCGAGGTAATTGGCGACCTGTTTTTTCACATTTCTGGGCAAATCCGGGAATTGTTCGCAATGACTGAGGATGGCTTCTTTCTTTGACTTGAAATACCTGAATACCCTCGTAAATTCGAACTTGTCACGGCAGGGGCCCATGTAATAGCGTTCCTGTACGGTACGAATGGGGAGTTGCGGATCGGGCAGTGCATAGTCGGTGCCGATCACCCCGGCGTAGTCAAAATCGTACGGAATGGGTATGCTCGGCCCGCTAGGCATCAGGTACAGCACCTTGATGTTGTGGCGTACGCGTACGCTCCAGTCGGTATTGCCGATCATGTATTGAAAAAGCGCCAGTCGGTCGAAGGCCAGGGTATCGAGGCTTTTATGCGTCACAATCCGGGGTTTGATGGGTTTGGCATTGAGGCGGGCCGCCATCTCTTTTTCACTTTCGATCAGGAAGGAGAAACTGCTCATTAAGGCTCCTTTTTTCCCGGGATTGGCGAAACTGACCGATGCGCGTTTCACCTGAAAACTCTGTTCCGTGAGGATATTATAAAGTTCGTAGACCAGGCATTCCTTTTGCACCCATTGCTCGTCGAGGGCGGTGTTTTTGCAGCTCGTAACGAGTTTGAGTTCATTGACGTCGGCAATACTGTCGTTCACGGGCCCGGTGTGTTCGAACCGTATCTTCACAGGCGGGAAAAAGCACGTTTTTTTCCGCATGTTTCCACGGGCCGCCAGTTCCACGTCGAGTTGAAGCGCGACGCTGTCGCCTTTCATCACTTTGAACACGGCCGGTTGCCAGTGTTCGTCACTTCTGTCTTTTTTCAGTTGCTTGATATCCGTTTCGATGCGAACCGTAAGCGGGTCGTACTGCTGAAGGACCTTGAAAATGCTTTCAGGAGCGGGTTGCTGAACCTGTGCCGGCAAGATGGCAGGCGAAAACAGCCAGCAAAGAGAAGCCAGGAAATAGAATCGCATCGTAATCAAATGGTTAGCACAGTGAAGAAAAAGGCACGGCGGCCTCAGTTCACCGAAAAGGCGGGTGCGAACGGATTAGCAGCGTTGTAAAAGGTCAGTTCGCTGATTCGGACCTTCATGTAGCGGGTGAGGGGGAGGGTCTGGATGAGTTGCATCAATTCGGCTTCCGTTTGCACGGAGAAAACGGCCCAAAGTTTCGAGTTTTCGAGTGAAAGCGCGTAGTTGAGAATTTTCCCTTCGTTCAACAAACGGCTGACGGCAGCTCGCTGATGTGGAATTCTGCTTACAAATTCTTCCGGCAAATCTTCGGGCATGGTGAAGTCCACCATGTACTGCATTAGATTAGCTTCCATGTATATGCCTGATTATGAATAGGTTGTTTTGGATTTTAAGGTTTATTCCATGAAAAAGCACGAGACAAATATAAAAGAAAAATAATGTTTTCGCGCAATCCCTTCTTTCATGTATTCTCATTGTGTGTCAAAAACTGTGCAAAGTTTTCAAAAGAGCGGACAATTCTGCCATTCCGTCAGGTATATTAACGAAAATAAAACATGAAAAAACAAGGGGGTGGTCAGACGACCACCCCCTTGCCGGAAATTATTTCAGGTGAAAGACCGGATCAATAATTGACACCCAGCGCTTTCAGTGTCTCGAAATCGAGATTGCCTACCGGCAGACCTTTGTCTTTCTGGAATTTTGTGAGGGCTGCTTTCGTACGCGTACCCATCACGTTGTCCACCGGACCCGGGTCGTAGCCTGCTTTTACCAGCGCGTCCTGAATCTGACGGATGGTGTAGCCGGTGATCTTTTCGCCGCACAGCACTTCGCGCCACTCGGTGAAACCGCCCGGTTTTACAAGGCGACGTTTGGTAACGGTGGTGTATTCAGCCGGAATAGGTTCCGTGCGGGTCGAAGCCTGGGCTTTCACGCCTTTTACGGATACGGCTTTGTACTCGGCCGGGATCACTTCTTCGCGGGTTGTAGCCGGCGCTTTGAGCACCTGCTTGGTAACCGTAGCGTATTCGGCCGGAATTTCTTCTTCGCGAACGCTGGCGGGGGTTTTCAGCACCTGCTTCTTCACGGTAGCGTACTCGGCGGGGATCACCTCTTCACGGGTGGTCGCCGGTGTTTTTACCTTGCGGACCGTCATGGATTTGTACTCGGCAGGAATCACCTCTTCACGGGTGGTCGCCGGTGTTTTTACCTTGCGAACGGTGCGCGTGCCCATTTTGGCGGGGATCTGAACGGTTTTCGTGCAACCTGCATCGGCAACACCTGATCCGTCGCAACCTTTGTTTACGCGCTTCGTGATCGTCTGATATTCAGCAGGTACTTCCACAAGACACCATACGAGGCAATCGTCGGGATTGGCGCTGAGGCAGTTGGCGTCGGCTTTCTTTTTTACCCATTTGGTAGAAGCCGGTTTTACTTCGATGCGCTCGGTAACCGTTTCGTATTTCGGCTGAAGGACTTCCGTTTTCGTGGATGCCGCTTCCATTTCGTATTGCTCGGTGACGGTTTCGTACACGGCAGGCACCTCGACAAGGCGCTTGCTTTCGGGTTTTACCATTACTTTTTCTGTAACCGTTTCATATTCGGCCGGAACGCTGATCACCCGCTTTGATTCGGGTTTGATCATCACGCGCTCGTCTACGGTTTCGTACTGGGCGGGAACCGGAATCAGGCGTTTGCTGGCGGCCTTGATCACGACTTTTTCCGTTGCAGTTTCATACTGGGCCGGAACGGCTATGATGCGTTTGCTTTCGGCTTTTACAAGCTGATTTTCGGTTTTGGTTTCGTACTCGGCCGGAACGGCGATCGTACGCGTGGAAGCAGGTTTGATCATCACTTGTTCGGTGACGGTTTCATACTGGTCCGGGATGTGGCATTTAGCATAACATTTGCCGGGTTGTGCATTCGGTGGCGCATCGCCGGGTTGTGCATTTGCAGCGAAGGCTATGCAGATGAGAAAAAGAAGAATAGAATGGAATTTTCTCATGACTTGAATCGGATTGGTGAACATGAATGTTTGATTTTGGAATGTTTTACTCATTGTTTTGTTTTAGCGTTGATAGATGCATTCAGGGCAAAAGTAATTGATAGACCCCAAAGAAGGGGATATTTCAAGGTGAATTTTCTGGTTATTTAAATGTCTTTATGCCAGTTTTTTCGGATAGCAAATGAAGTATTTTGTAACTATCTGAGTATAAAGCGGCACATCGGAACATTCTGTAATGGGAAGTACCCCGCCATTTTTAAAAAGTATCTTGATCTGGTCTTTCGCATCGTCATAAGTCCTGTTGCTTTCAGATCCCGTGTACACGAAATGATCCGGCAAGGCTTCCCCGCCGAAGGTTTGTTCCACCCGCCGGCGCAGTTCGTCGAGATACGCTGCGGCAACAGGCTTGTTAGACCATTCCAGACGGAACAGCTGTCTGTTGAGCAGACCTTTCGACAAAAAGGAGAGGGTATAGTCTTCCGCTTCCGACCAGTTTTTTATGGCGGCAATGACGTCATTATCGTCCAGGAGGGCAAAGTGAAAAAGCGATTCAATCGGTTCAATATTGCCGCCTTTTTCATTTTTCAAAAACCAGGCCAGATGGCGCGGCACTTCGAGATGAACTCCGTTTAAAGTCAGTTCTCGTGCGCGTTTCAGCACATGAATCAGCATTTGTTCGGCCGAAACACCGGTTTTATGCAGGTAAACCTGCCAGTACATCAACCTTCGGGCAATCAAAAATTTTTCGATGCTGTAAATCCCTTTCTCTTCCACCACCAGTTCGCCGTTGTGCACCGCTAACATCTTGATAATGCGGTCGTAACTGATTACGCCCTCGCTGACGCCGGTAAAGAAACTGTCGCGGTTGAGATAGTCCAGCCGATCCATGTCCAGTTGCCCGGACACCATCTGGTGCAGGAATTTTTTGGGATACTCGTCTGAAAAAATAGAAATGGCAAGTGTCAGCCGGCCGTCAAATTCGCGATTCAGGTTTTCCATGAAAAGTGACGACAGTTGCTCGTGGTGCTTGTCGAGCAAGGCATGCTCCAGTGCATGGGAAAACGGCCCGTGACCAATATCGTGCAATAAAATGGCTATATTGACGGCTTCGGCTTCCTCGTCACTGATTTCGGCGCCTTTGGAACGCAGGGTTTCGATGGCTTCCTGCATCAGGTGCAGAGCGCCCAAAGCGTGGTGAAAACGGGTGTGGAGGGCGCCAGGGTACACGTAGGAGGTCAGGCCCAATTGCCGGATGCGCCTGAGCCGTTGAAAATACGGATGGTCGACAATGTCCAAAAGCAACCCGTAGGGAACGGACACAAAACCGTAAACGGGGTCGTTGAAGATTTTTTTCCGGCTATTCATGGAATCGGGCAATGTTTTCGCAAAGGTGGGGATTCGTCTTCATGAGGCAAAGCTCCGGGGTTGATTCCGCGAGGCAAAGCCTCGGTGATGGTTTCACGAGACGGAGCCTCGCGCTAGCCCCGCGCTAGCCCCGCGTTAGCAGTAAAATAGTTTTTGACAACCGAAAATAAGCTGTTAGACGGCGGCGTTCCAATTCGTCACCATGAGTCGGGGAGGGGTTGAGGGGGTTTAGAAAAGTTGAGGAAGGTTTGGGAAAGTTGAGAGGATTGAGCAGGGAGCCCCCTCTCAACTTTCCCACCCCCATCCATTTTTGTTTATTTAATTCACATCTTTGCAAAGCACAACCAAAATATATGGATAAGATCAAAATACTATGGGCCGATGATGAAATCGACTTGCTCAAACCCCACGTGATGTTCCTTCAGGCCAAAGGTTACGATGTGGTGACGGCCTCCAACGGCCACGATGCCGTGGAAACTTACCTCGAACAAAGTAATGAGATCGATGTGGTGTTTCTGGATGAAAGCATGCCCGGGCTCACCGGACTCGAGGCCTTGCCGAAAATCAAAGAGATCAACCCCCTGGTACCCGTCGTGATGATCACGAAAAACGAAGCCGAACACGTGATGGAAGAAGCCATCGGCTCGCAGATATCCGACTACCTGATCAAGCCGGTCAACCCCAACCAGATATTGCTGACACTCAAGAAGATAATCGACAACAAACGCCTCGTGCGTGAAAAAACGGCGATGGATTACCAGCAGGAATTTCGCCAGATTTTTATGCAGATCACTGGCGGACTGGATCATATCGAATGGGTGGATGCCTATAAAAAGATCGTCGGCTGGGAACTCCGGCTCGACAGCAACCAGGCCGAAGTGGGCGATATCCTGGCCCAGCAAAAACAACAGGCCAATACCGAGTTTTCCAAGTTTGTCGTGAAAAACTACTTCGACTGGGTCGATAGAAACAAGGAGACCGGTCCGGTCATGTCGCACTCCATGATGCGCAAGCATATCCTGCCGCACGTGGGCAAAGGTGTGCCCACCATCATGCTTCTGCTCGACAACCTGCGCTACGACCAGTGGAAGGTGATTGAACCCTTTCTCAATGAGATGTTCCGAACGGAAAACGAGGGCTATTTTTTCAGCATCCTGCCCACCGCCACCCAATACAGCCGGAATTCCATTTTTGCCGGCATGATGCCTGCGGAAATTGAAGCGGCATTCCCCGACAAGTGGAAAAATGATACGGACGAAGGAGGCAAAAACCTGTCGGAAGACTTTTTCCTGGGCAAACAACTCGAGCGCACTTTCCGCAAGGGCCTCAAGTGGGAATATATCAAGATCACCAACGTACAGCACGGCAAGGACCTCAACGACGACATCCTGCACACGCTTAACAACGACCTGACGGTGATCGTGTACAACTTCATCGACATGCTTTCGCACGCCCGCACCGAAATGGAAGTGCTCAAGGAACTCGCCGGTGACGAACGCGCCTACCGTTCGCTCACACGTTCCTGGTTCCTTCACAGCCCTCTCTGGACGGCCCTGCAAAAACTCGAGGGCAGGGAAGTGCAGCTGTTTGTCACCACCGACCACGGCACCATTCGCGTACAAAGCCCCTCCAAAGTGGTTGGCGATCGCGAAACCACCACCAACCTGCGCTATAAAGTGGGCCGCAACCTCCAGTACGAACGCCGCGACGTGCTCGAAGTGCGCGACCCCAAACAGGCAGGTCTGCCGCGCCCCAACCTCAGCAGCACCTTCATTTTTGCAAAAGAGGACTACTTTTTCCTGTACCCGAACAACTACAACCACTTCCACAATTATTACAAAAACACCTTTCAACATGGCGGCATAAGCCTTGAAGAGATGATTTGCCCGGTGATACGCATGCGGAGCAAGTAGGGTCCGGCTTTAAGCCATTCGCGCTTTCCTTTTGTCGTGCAGTCGCCCTGGCCCTGCCCGACGAAGCGCTCATCCGGCAGGACTACGCTGCCATGCTGTGCCGCCAAGCCGCAGTGTACCGCTCCGACGGGCAGGAACAGCAGGCCGAAGACCTGGAGGCGAAGGCAGGCGGGCTGTGGAAGGAGTGAGCGCAGTGGTCGCTTTGTAACCTTTGATACCAACCGTCACCGGGCTGTTTTCGCACTTTTGCAAAAAATTACCAGCCATGCGCCCTGTCAGGCTCTTCCACTTCATTGTATCCTCCTTTCTTATTCTGGGCGCTTCCCGCTGCCAGACGCAACCCGTTCCGGTTCTTTCCGGGCGAATAGAAATGCAGCCCGGCTGGCGCCCGGTGCTGTACCTCGTGCAGCCGCGCAGTTTCGGCGACATCGCGGCGAATTACGCGGGGGCTGTCGTTGATTCGGCGGCCATCCGTCCCGATGGAAGTTTCGCTTTCGACCGTTTTCAGGTGCCTGCCGGGCCGGTTTTATACGAGCTGGTCATCCAGCGGGAGGGCAGCCGTTTTGCCAATAAACTGATGGATGAAGACCCTGAAACGGCCAATTATTTACCCCTCATCCTCGAAAAAGGACGGGAAATACGCCTGCAGGCAGAGGCAGGCCGCTTGTCGGCTTCGGCGACAATAACAGATAAATCGATTGACAATCAGGCAATAGTACAATTGCGCGACATCCGGCGGCAAGCGTTCAACCGTTCCATGCGCATGCCCGCCCGCGACATCCACGCCGACGATGCGGCACTGCTGGAACGCGCGGCCCAACTCGAACAATACCGCGCCCCGCTCATGGCCTTCGCCGATTCGACCGCTTCTTTATGGGCTGCACTCGTCGCCGTCCGATGGGTGAGTCCCGATGGCGATTACGAGCGGGTACCCGAGTTTTTGCACCGGCAGTGCGGGCGCTGGCGCGAGGCTAATCACCCTTTTGCCCGGCAACTCTGCGAACTTGGCGCGCCCGGCAAATTGCCCGTTATGATCGGCGACACGATTCCCGATTTTTTTCTTCCGATGTCGGGAGGCGATACCCTGCGCCTGCATGCCCTGCTTGGGAAAAAACTGACCCTGCTCGATCTCTGGGCGTCGTGGTGCGCGCCCTGTCGCCGCGAAAACCGCGAAGTGCTGGCCCCGCTGTGGGCGCAATACCACAATTCGGGTTTTGCCATCGTCGGCTACGCGCTCGACAGCAGCCCCGGGGCCTGGAAAACGGCCATTCAAAAAGACGCGGCCGCCTGGCCGCAAGCCTCACACCTCGGGGGCGACACCTCGCCCTTTCTCGATACCTTGCACGTGACGACCATTCCCGCTAGTTTTTTGCTCGATTCCGATGGCAGGGTAATGGCTAAAAACCTGCACGGCGATGCCCTGCGGGCATTTGTCGATCAGTTTCTTAATCAGTAACGCCAACCTCTGGTTCTCCGGTTGGTTAGGTAACGCCAACCTCTGGTTGGCTAAGTAACGCCAACCTCCGGTTGGCTAAGTAACGCTAACCTCCGGTTGGCCACAACGTAATGCCAACCTCCGGTTGGCTTTCGCTGCAAAAGCCAACCGGAGGTTGGCGTTACTTAAAAAGTCGGATCATCGGCGCTGGGCCCGTAGCTGCCGGGGATCGGCACGTTGAGCAGGCGCAGGAACACGCCGAGTTGTGCGCGGTGGTGGATGATCTGGCTCAGCGACATGCGGATGACCTCCATTTTGGTCGATACACTGTAGATCGTGTCGCCGTTGCGCAGCGTCCAGTTTTCATTCAGGTGTCTTTCGTTCTCATCGATCAGTTGCGTTTTGCCGTCGGCAAGGCTTTTTTCAAAATGCGCCAACAGTTCGGCGGTATTGTTGATCTGCGCCGGATTGTAGGGGCTGGCCGCGAAATCGAGTTCGTCGGTGGTGAGCGTCAAGGTGATCCAGGTCGGTAGCTCGGCGATATGAGTGGCCAGCGAGCGGATGTTCATGCTTTTGGGGTGGGGGCGCCAGTCGTATTTGTCGTCGGGCACGCGCGACAGCATTTTTCGGGTAGTGAGGGCTTCCTGTTCCAGTTCTTTGAGAAACGTTTGGATCATTGTCATAAAATAGTGATGAGTTATGAGTAATGAGTGAAAATTTGATTTTCAGTTACTTGTGATTTTACGCCGGATTTGGCACTGACTTATTGTATTCATCCGATGACTCAAAGTCATCAGATGAATACCTTCAGAATACCTTCCGAATACCGGATGTTGATGCAAAATAAACAGCCCTCACTGACAGCCTTATGTCAGTGAGTTTTCATAAAATTTCTGAAAAAGAAAAATCAGGCTGTCTCCTGAAGGAGCATCTCCTCCATGATCTTCAAATAGTCCTTCAGCCCGATGTGGTCGTGCTTTCGGAATGGCATCATGGTGACCGCCAGTTTTTGAATGCGGGAAGTACGGAAATCGCGGTAGCCCTGGCGCATATGGCACCAGGCGATCAGGTGCCAGTTGAGCGAGTAAAAGGTAAGGCCGATGGGCTCCACTTCGCGGGTGCTGCGTTCCCCGTTCAGATTTTCGTATTCGATACGGAGGATGTTTTTCTGAACGATGGCGTTTTGAATCGTGGTCAGGTAGGTCGTTTCCGGCAGCATGTGCAGGTACATTTCCGGGATGTAGTGCGCGGTTTGCGCCTGTATCTGCTCGAAATTCTTGCGCTGTGTTTTCCCGAGCACCATTTTGAGTTTTGACAATGCGGAGGCAAAATTTTGCCGGGCTGATTTGTCGGCAAAACGCTCCACAAGCGGTTCGAGAAGCGCGAGGGTATTTGCTTCTTCCATGGTGAGCGATACCGGCGGCAGGAAGTAGCCATCCGTGATAAAATAGCCCTTGCCGGTCTCGAAACCGATGGGCACACCGATCTCGCCCATGGCCCGCAGATCGCGGAATACCGTGCGTACGCTGATGCCGAAATGTTCGGCGATCTGTTCGGCGGACAAGTATTTTTTCGACTGCAAGGCAGTCACGATACCCATGAGGCGGTCGATCCGGTTCATAATGGTTAATCAGAAAAAAATTTTACCACGACGACACGACGATTCACGACGCTTTAATACCTGTCGTGTCTCGTCGCGCTGCCGTGGTAAAAATTATGATCTTACCAGGAACAATTTGCCGGCAAAGATAATCCATCCGGCCTCTTCCGCTATCGCTGCCCGAATTGCCGCGATCACGAATGGCGAATAGCCGCCTGCGCCGCTGCCAGCCGGGCTATGGGTACCCGGAAAGGCGAACAACTCACATAATTAAGCCCGGTTTTGTAGCAAAATTCGATGGACGACGGGTCGCCGCCGTGTTCGCCGCAAATGCCCATGACCAGGTCGGGTTTTACTTCGCGGCCTTTTCGCACAGCCATTTCCACGAGCAGTCCCACGCCTTTCTGGTCCAGTTGTTTGAAAGGATCGTGTTCGAGGATGCCTTTTTTGATATAATCAGGCAAAAATTTGCCCGCATCGTCGCGCGAGAAGCCGAAGGTCATCTGTGTCAGGTCGTTGGTGCCGAAGGAGAAAAATTGCGCCTGCCGGCCGATGCTGTCGGCTATGACGGTAGCGCGCGGCGTTTCGATCATTGTGCCGATGTGGTATTCGATGCGCATACCGCGTTCGCTGAACACCTGTTCTGCGGTTGTGCGGATGACGGCGGCCTGTTCGTTGAATTCGCGGACAGTGTTCACCAGCGGGATCATGATCTCCGTTTTCACGTCGATACCCCTTGATTTTACATTCAGGGCGGCCTCGATGATGGCCCTTGCCTGCATTTCCGTTATCTCGTGATAAGTGATGCCGAGCCTGCATCCGCGGTGCCCCATCATGGGGTTGAATTCGTGCAGAGATTCCACCCGCTCTTTTATTTTTTCGAGCGAAACACCCATATCCTGGGCCATAAGTTTCTGGTTCGCTTCTTCGTGCGGCACAAATTCGTGCAGTGGAGGATCGAGCAGGCGAATGGTTACAGGCAGGTCGTGCATTTCAGTGAAAAGCCCTTCAAAATCGGCCCGCTGCATGGGCAGGAGTTTGGCCAGTGCTTTGCGCCGGCCTGCCTCGTCGTCGGCCAGGATCATTTCCCGGACGGCCACGATGCGGTCGCCTTCAAAAAACATGTGCTCGGTGCGGCACAATCCGATGCCTTTTGCACCGAATTTATGGGCGATCAGCGCTTCTTCGGGTGTGTCGGCGTTGGTGCGCACCTCCATTTTGGCGTATTTTTCGGCGAGGTTCATCAGTTCGCCGAAGTCGCCGCTGAGGCTTGCTTCCCGCGTCGCAATTTTTCCGTTGTACACTTCGCCTGTGCTGCCGTTGAGCGAAATCCAGTCGCCTTCCTGGTATTCATGGCCGTCTACCGTCATCACCCTTTTTTTGTAGTCAACATGGACAGCTCCGGCGCCTGACACACAGCATTTTCCCATACCCCTTGCCACGACGGCAGCGTGCGAGGTCATGCCGCCGCGTGCCGTGAGAATCCCTTTTGCCGCGCTCATGCCGCGCAAATCTTCGGGAGAGGTTTCGAGTCGGACCAGGATGACCGATCTGCCCTTTTGAGCCCATTCATCGGCTTCATCGGCAAAAAAGACCACCTGTCCCGTAGCCGCGCCTGGCGAGGCCGGCAGGCCCCGTGCCACCAGTTTGGCATTGGCAATGGCGTGTTCGTCGAAGACGGGGTGCAGCAGTTCGTCGAGCCTCGCCGGGTCGACGCGCAAAACGGCGGTTTTCTCGTCTATCATGCCCTGGCGGTACATTTCCATGGCAATGCGCACCATCGCGGCGCCTGTGCGTTTTCCGTTGCGGGTTTGCAGCATCCAGAGTTTGCCTTCCTGGATAGTAAATTCCACGTCCTGCATGTCTTTGTAGTGGTTTTCCAGGGTTGTTTCGGCTTCTATGAGTTGCCGGTACACGTCGGGCATCAATTCCTCCAGCGAGGGGTATTTCGTACGGCGTTCTTCTTCGTTGACACGGGCAAGGCTGGCCCAGCGGCGCGACCCTTCGAGGGTAACCTGCTGCGGCGTACGGATACCGGCCACTACGTCCTCGCCCTGTGCGTTCATCAGAAATTCGCCGTTGAAAATATCTTCTCCGGTTCCGGCATCCCGGGTGAAGGCCACGCCCGTAGCGCTGTCGGCATGGAGGTTGCCGAATACCATTGCCTGCACATTCACGGCCGTTCCCCATGATTCGGGGATTTCATGCAGGGCGCGGTATACCCTTGCGCGGTCGTTGTTCCAGCTTTCAAAAACGGCCACAATAGCGCCCCAGAGCTGATCCCAGGGGTCGGTGGGAAATTCAAGACCTTTTTTCCGGAGAATGATTTCCTTGAAACGCCGTACCAGCTCCTTCAGGTCGTCAGTGTCCAGTTCCGTATCGAGATGAACGCCTCTGGCTTTTTTTACGTCTTCAATGATGACCTCAAAGGGGTCTTCATCTTCTTTCGATTCGGGTTTCAGGCCCATTACGACGTCGCCATACATCTGGACGAAGCGCCGGTAAGAGTCCCACGCGAAGCGTTCTTCGCCTGATTTCAGCGCAAGACCGGCTACGGAGGCCTCATTCAACCCCAGGTTGAGGATGGTATCCATCATGCCGGGCATGGATGCCCGGGCGCCCGAACGCACCGATAACAACAAGGGGTCGGATGAATCGCCGAATTTTTTGCCCATTTCCTGTTCAATATAGGCTACGCCTTTTTCCACTTCCGCCCGGATGAGATCGAGTACAATCGTCCGGCCCTTTTGTGTGTATTCCGTGCAGGCCCCGGTGGTTACGGTGAACCCGGCGGGTACCCTGATGCCAAGCAGGCACATTTCGGCGAGGTTGGCGCCTTTGCCACCGAGAAGATTTTTCATGGTGGCATTCCCTTCCGTATTTTTTGAACCAAACTGGTATACGTATTTTACTTTTTGTTCCATGATGCAAGGTCAGTCTGTTAAAAGATGGCACCTGATAAAAGAGTCCAGGTGATGTCAGGTTCGGGATGCTTGTTTCCAAAGGCATAATTACGGCCGCGGGTATTTTTAAAAGGTGAATGATGTCATCATCCGGGATGAATTATATCATTCATACTCTTTCTCCGATGCGGCTACATTACCTCCTCTTTTTGAATGATTTTAAATGGCTGCAATGAAACAATCAGTTAACGATTTGACCGCTGCGCCCGACCTGCAGGGTCATGCCGAAGGCACCGGCCCGAAAAGGAGCCGCCGCCCGGAGTATCTCGATATGTTGCCACCCTGCAACAATGCCTGTCCTGCCGGTGAAAACATACAGGCGTGGCTTTCCCTCGCGCAGGCAGGCCGCTACCGGGAAGCATGGGAAACACTGACGGCAGACAATCCGATGCCCGCTATTCATGGCCGGGTGTGTTACCATCCCTGCGAAGACGGCTGCAACCGCAATTATGTAGATGGCCCGGTGAGCATTCATGCCATAGAGCGTTTTCTTGGCGATGAAGCCATCCGGCAGGGCTGGAAAATACCCGTTTCGGCCAGACCTTCCGGCAAACGGGTACTCGTTGTCGGTGGCGGACCCAGCGGCCTTTCCGCGGCCTTTCATTTGACACGACTGGGGCACACCGTAGAAATATATGAAGCCGGCCCCCTTGCAGGCGGCATGATGCATTTCGGTATTCCGGCCTACCGGCTTCCGCGCAATATCCTGGAAGCCGAAATCCGGCGCATTGAAGAGATGGGCGTAGCGATACGCCTCAATTATAAGGTCACGGATATTCTGAAGGAAAAAGGGGCAGGTCGCTTCGACGCGGTTTTTATCGCCGTGGGTGCCCACATCGGGAAAAAGACTGATATACCGGCCCGCGATGCCGGGCAGATACTCGACGCGGTGCGTTTTCTGCGGGACGTAGAACTGGGCAATGCGCCCAAAATAGGCCGCAGGGTAGCCATTTACGGCGGCGGCAACACGGCTATGGACGCCGCGCGTACGGCCAAACGGCTCGGTGCGGGAGAGGCCCTGGTCATTTACCGGCGCGATCGCGAGCACATGCCCGCGCATGACTTCGAGGCCGATGAAGCGCTGAGCGAAGGCGTGAAAATCCACTGGCTCCGCACCATCAAGGAGATCAGCAGCACGTCCATCACCGTAGAAGTGATGCGTCTTGAAAACGGCAAGCCCGTGCCTACGGGCGAACTGGAAACGCTGGAGGCCGATGCACTCATTCTGGCGCTCGGTCAGGATACCGATACGGCTTTTTTGCAACAGGTACCGGGCATCCGTTTTCAGGAAGACGGTACGGTCGTCGTCGGGCCGGATATGATGACGGGGCACGAGGGCATTTTTGCCGGCGGCGACATGGTTCCAAGCGAACGTACCGTGACGGTGGCCGTCGGTCACGGCAAAAAGGCAGCCCGGTATATCGAAGCCTTTTTGCGCGGGCGCGTTTTTGAAAAACCGCCGAAACACCCTGTTGTAGGGTTCGAACGACTGCACGTATGGTTTCAAACCCTGGCGCCCAAAGCCTTGCAGCCTCATAAAAATGCGGTAGAGGCCGCAGCAGATTTTACGGAGATCGTCGGCGGATTGTCGGAAGATGAAGCAAGGTATGAGGCCCAGCGCTGCTACTCCTGCGGCAATTGTTTCGAATGCGACGGTTGCTTTGCATCCTGCCCCGAAGACGCCGTTATCAAACTCGGACCGGGACAACGGTACCGTTTTAACTATAACCTCTGCACGGGTTGCGCCGTATGTTACGAGCAGTGCCCCTGCCACGCGATTGAAATGGTGCGTGAAGAGTCGTAATTCCCGAAACCTTTAACATCATAACGGACATCAAGGTCATGGCTGAAAAAAATGCTTCCGTAGTAACTTTAGATGGCAACGAAGCTACGGCATACGTAGCCTACCGGGTCAATGAAGTGTGTGCCATTTATCCCATCACCCCTTCATCCGCGATGGCGGAATTTGCCGATGAGTGGTCGGCCAAAGGCGTGAAAAACATTTGGGGCAACGTACCCGATGTGGTTGAAATGCAGAGTGAAGGCGGCGCAGCCGGCACGGTGCACGGCGCCTTGCAAACCGGGTCGCTCACCACCACTTTTACGGCTTCGCAGGGGCTCATGCTGATGCTGCCCAATATGTTCAAGATCGCCGGCGAACTGACGTCAGCCGTCTTTCACGTTGCGGCCCGTTCGCTGGCTGCCCAGGCGCTGTCCATTTTCGGCGATCATCAGGACGTGATGGCCGCGCGCACCACGGGATTTGCCATGCTTTCGTCGGCAAGCGTTCAGGAGGCGCACGACATGGCTCTGATCGCCCAGGCTGCCACGCTGGAATCGCGCATACCGTTTATCCACTTTTTCGACGGCTTCCGCACCTCGCACGAGGTCAACAAGATCAACCTGCTTACCGATGCACAAATCAGGGCAATGATCGACGACGACCTCGTGATTGCGCATCGCAGCAGGGCTTTGAACCCCGACAATCCATTTATCCGGGGTACGGCCCAAAACCCCGACGTCTATTTTCAGGGCAGGGAAACGTCCAACCCGTTTTACGCCCGCACGCCCGAAGTGGTGAGCCGGGTAATGGAGAAATTTGCCGGACTCACCGGCCGCGGCTACCGTATATTTGAGTACAGCGGTGCGCCCGACGCAGAGCATGTCCTTGTCATCATGGGCTCGGGCGGTGAAACGGCTGCCGAAACGGTCCGGACGCTGCATGCCTGCGGTGAAAAATCCGGTGTATTGCGCGTCAGACTGTACCGGCCCTTTTTTGGCGAGGCTTTCCTCGGCGCTTTACCGCCAACCGTGAAAAGGATAACCGTTCTGGATCGCACGAAAGAGCCCGGCGCTGCGGGAGAACCGCTGTATCAGGATGTGGTTACGGTGGTTGCCGAAGCCTTCGGCACAGGTGCATTGACGCAAATGCCGCTCATTACGGGCGGACGATACGGCTTGTCGTCCAAAGAGTTTACCCCCGCAATGGTAAAGGCTGTTTTTGATGAATTAAAAAAAGAAAGGCCCAAGAACCATTTCACGGTCGGCATTATCGACGATGTCAGTTTTACCCACCTCGAGGTCGATCCGTTTTTTACGCTCGACGAGTCCAAATGGAAACAGGCATTGTTCTTCGGGCTTGGCGCCGACGGAACGGTCGGGGCCAATAAAAACAGCATCAAGATCATTGGAGAAAACACGCCGCTCCACGCACAGGGCTATTTTGTATATGATTCGAAGAAATCGGGCGCCCAAACGGTTTCGCACCTGCGCTTCGGGCCGGAGCCCGTCAAGGCGCCTTACCTGATCCGGCAGGCCGACTTTATCGCCTGCCACCAGTTCAACTTTTTGGCAAAAGTGGAGATGTTGCCTTTTGCGAAGGAAGGCGCTATTTTTCTGCTCAACAGCCCTTTCGGTCCGGAGGAGGTTTGGGATCATTTGCCAAATGCCGTTCAACGGGATATTATTGGCAAAAAACTGCGATTTTATGCAATAGATGCGACGAGTGTGGCCCGCGAAACCGGCATGGCGGGCCGCATCAACACCATTATGCAAACCTGCTTTTTCGCGCTGTCGGAAGTGCTGCCCCGGGAGGCGGCCATCGCTCAGATCAAAAAAGCCATCGAAAAAACATATTTCAAGCGGGGCAAGGCGGTCATCCAGCAAAATTTCAACGCAGTGGACCAGACGCTCGGCCGGCTGTTTGAGGTAAAAGTGCCCGCAAAGAGCAGCGGCCGCAGCGATGTATCGCTGACCGTTCCCGCGGAAGCGCCCGATTTCGTCCGGCATGTTACAGCCGAAATGATGCGCGGTCACGGCGACGAACTACCCGTGAGCGCGCTGCCCGCCGACGGCACTTACCCAAGCGGCACCACCAAATGGGAAAAACGCAACATTTCCGATCTGGTCGCTTCCTGGGAGCCCGACCTGTGCGTGCAATGCGGCAATTGCAGCTTTGTCTGCCCGCACAGCGTCATCCGGTCAAAATTTTACCACAAGGATTATCTGTCCGGAGCGCCTGCCGGGTTCAAAAGCGCACATATCAATGCCCGGGGCTTTCCGGAAACGCGCTATACCCTGCAAGTGTACCTGGAGGACTGCACCGGCTGCAACCTTTGCGCGGAGGCATGCCCGGTCACGAATCCGGCCGACAGAAGTCTGAAAGCCATCAACCTGGCTGAAAAAGCGCCTGTACTCGAAAATGAGCGTTCCAATATCGCATATTTTGAAAAAATCCGCTTCAATGACCGTGCTGCCGTGGATTTTTCGACTGTACACGGCGCACAGTTCCTCGAGCCCTTGTTCGAATTTTCGGGCGCCTGCGCCGGATGCGGCGAAACGCCCTACGTGCGCCTGCTCACCCAACTCTTCGGAGACCGGCTGATCGTGGCCAATGCCACGGGCTGCTCCTCCATTTACGGTGGCAACCTGCCCACGACGCCCTGGACGGTCAACAGCGAAGGAAAAGGGCCGGCATGGTCCAATTCACTGTTTGAAGACAACGCCGAATTCGGGCTGGGCATGCGGCTCAGCGCCGACAAACAACTGGCCATGGCTCATGACCTGCTGCATCAGCTGGAGCCCACCCTGGGCGCCGATTTTGTACGGGAACTTACCGAGGCGCCCCAGAAGCTCGAATCCGAAATTGCAGCACAGCGCCACCGGGTCGCCGAACTGAAAACAAGGTTGCAAAAGTTGGATAGCCTACAGGCCAAACACCTGCTTTCGGTGGCCGACCAGCTGGTTCGGCGCAGCATCTGGCTGGTCGGAGGCGACGGCTGGGCCTACGATATCGGCGCGGGCGGACTCGACCATGCACTGGCCAGCGGCCGCAATATCAACGTGCTGGTGCTCGATACGGAAGTCTATTCGAATACCGGCGGGCAATCGTCGAAGGCAACTCCCACCGCGGCCACCGCAAAATTTGCTTCTGCCGGCAAACGGGTTGGTAAAAAGGACCTCGCCCTGCAGGCAATTTCTTACGGCAACGTGTACGTGGCACAGGTGGCGATGGGCGCCAACCCGCAGCAGACCCTGCTGGCCATGCGCGAGGCGGAAGCCTATGAGGGCCCTTCCCTGATTCTCGCATACAGCCACTGCATTGCCCACGGCATCGATATGCAAAAGGGTCTGAATCAACAGAATATGGCTGTCGCGAGCGGCTACTGGCCACTGATTCGCTACAATCCGGTGCTGCGGAAAAATAACCGGAACCCGTTTGTGCTGGATTCGCTGCGACCCAATATGCCGTTTCGCGATTATGCCTACAACGAACTGCGCTACAAGGTGCTGACCCAGACCAACCCGGCAGAAGCGGCGCGGCTGATGGAACTGGCGCAGGAAATCGTGGATTTGCGCTGGAAAACGTATGAAGACATGGCCGGCTTCGGCGCAGCGAAGTTTCAACCGGTTTTATAAGTAACATCAACATCGGGTTGCGCGACTTGCAACCGGTAACTGATAACCGACAACTAACATGGATCTGCAAACAAAATACATGGGCTTGTCCCTCCAATCGCCGGTGGTGGTGTCGGCTTGTACTTTATCCGAAGATGTCGCAAATATCGTCCGGATGGAAGACGCCGGCGCGGGCGCCGTGGTACTGTTCTCCCTTTTTGAGGAACAGATTCGTGCAGAACGCGCGCGATATGAATCGGTTATGAGCGCTACAAGCAACGCTTTTGCCGAAGCGTCGGAATATTTTCCGCAACTGGAAGATTATAATGTAGGCACTTCCCAGTATCTCGAAATCATCAGAAGTGCAAAGGAGCGCGTGCAAATGCCCGTTATCGGCAGCCTCAACGGCATAACCCACGAAGGATGGATCGAATACGCCCTCGAAATGGAACAGGCGGGCGCAGACGGTATCGAGATCAACGTGTTTTACATACCGGCCGACATTCATCTGACAGGGGGAGACGTGGAGAAACGGTATATCGACATCATCAAAGCCATCAGGCAACACGTCAAAATCCCCCTGGCCGTAAAACTCAACCCCTATTTCAGCGCCACAGGCAATATGGCGCTGAAAATGCAGGAGGCAGGCGCCGATGCACTGGTTTTGTTCAATCGATTTTACCAGCCGGATTTTGACATCGAAGAACTGAAATTGTTATCCAACCTGCAATACAGCGATGCCGCTGAAATCAGGCTTCCCCTGTTATGGATTGCTGTTTTGTACGGCCAGGTGCCGCTCTCGCTGGCAGCGACCACCGGAGTGCAAAGCGCGCGGGAAGTGATCAAATACCTTCTGGCAGGCGCCGATATCGCCATGACGGCATCGGCGCTCTATAAAAACGGCATCGATCATATCGGCCGGATGAATCAGGAAATAAAAGAGTGGATGAACCGCATGAATTTTAATTCGATCAGTGCCTTTAAGGGCGTGATGAGCCAGCGCAACATCTCCAACCCCGATGCCTATGAACGGGCCAACTATATAAAAATACTGACAGGCTCGAGGGAAAATGCCTGGTAAATGAGATCAATTGTGGCCGGCTTCAATTAAACAGAAGGGGTATCTTTCGGCCAAATTGTCAAATACCAGCAGATGAAATACTTCCTTACCGGCGCTACCGGCTTTGTTGGCGGCCACCTGGCCCGCCTGCTCCGGGAAAATGGCCATGAAGTCGTGGCTCTCGTGCGCAACCCTTCCAAGGCCTCGGATCTGGCCGCCGCAGGCGTGACCCTGGCCCCCGGCGATATTACCGAACCCGATTCCATGCGTGTGCCCATGCAGGGCTGCGACGGGGTATTTCACGTAGCCGGCTGGTACAAAATCGGTACCCGCGACAAAAGCGAGGGCCATAAAATCAACATCGAAGGAACGCGCAATGTGCTGACGCTTATGCGGGATCTGGGTATTCCCAAAGGAGTATATACCAGTACGCTGGCTGTTTTTTCCGATACCCGCGGCGCCATACCCGACGAGCATTACCATTATCACGGTCCGCATATCAGCGAATACGATCGCACCAAAGCCGTCGCCCACAACATCGCTCTCGAATTCATGGAAGCAGGCCTTCCGCTCGTCGTCGTCATGCCCGGCCTGATCTATGGCCCCGGCGATAACAGCAGCGTTCGCGAGAACCTTATCAAACTGCTTCAGGGCAGGCTGCCTGCTATCCCGAGCCGCTCGGCTTTTTGCTGGGCGCATGTCGACGACATTGCCCGGGCGCACCTTGCGGCTATGGAAAAAGGCCGGACCGGCGAATGTTATATCATTGCCGGCCAGCCGCATACATTGGTGGAAGCCATAGAGATGGCGGCCAGGGTCAGCCGCAAACGAATGCCACAGGTGGTGCCGGCGGGTTTGATGCGCATGATGGCGCCTGTAATGGGGGTTTTGGAAAAATTTATTCCCGTCCCCGCAGATTATACATCGGAAGGTCTGCGCGTCGTGAGCGGAGTCACCTATCTGGGCGACAATTCCAAAGCCAAACAGGAACTCGGCTACAATCCGCGACCACTGGAAGAGGGCTGGCCGGAAACCGTGCGGTACGAGATGAAATTGCTGGGGATGTGATCCGGGGGCCAGTTTTTCAACTTGAGAGCGAATGGGACACTGATGACACAGATTTGACTGATTAGCACTGTGAAAATCAGTCAAATCTGTGTCATCAGCGTCCCAATACGCGGCAAAGTCATTTAAATAAAATTCAAGCCATGAAGTACAAAACATCCGAGCTCGCACCCTTCATCATTTCAAAAGGTTTCAACGCCCGCATGATCCACACGGAATGCATGACCATCGCTTATGTGGACGTGGATGAAGGCGCCGACCTGCCCGAGCATGCGCACGTGCACGAACAGGTGCTCAACCTCCTGGAAGGGCGATTCGAACTGATCGTCGGCGGGCAATCGCACACGCTCGAAGCAGGCGATGTGTTCGCTATTCCTTCCAATGCCCCACATTCCGGCAAGGCGCACACCCGATGCCGTATAATTGATGTGTTTAATCCCGTCCGGGAAGATTTCAGGAGCGGCAAAGTGGCCTACGCCGTACGGTAACCATGACGACTCCGGTCCTTTTACTGGTTCTTTTTTCCGGCTTTTTGCACGCCTACTGGAATTATCTCGCCAAAACAGTGCCCAGCGGCGCCACCTTTGTCTGGCTGCTCGCTGCTGTGATGTCGGTCATCCTGTTGCCCGGGGCGGTCATCTATGTTTCATTTTTCGGGTTTGACTGGACGCAGGAAAACGTGGTGATCCTTTTCGTTACGGGTCTGTTGCACCTGCTTTATTTTCTGGTGCTGCAACAGGGCTATCGTACCAGCGACCTGTCGGTAGTGTATCCGCTGGCACGTGGAAGCGGCCCCGTTTTTTCCACTTTTGGCGCTGTGCTGTTTTTACGTGAATCCGTGACCGTATGGTCTCTCGCAGGACTTGCCACCGTAGTCGCCGGGGTGCTGCTTGTTGCGGGTATTGCACAGCGTTCCGCAGACGCGAATAAACGCCGGGCAGGTATTTTTTACGGTATTTTCACCGGTATATTAATTGCGTGCTACACTGTCTGGGACGGGTTTGCCGTAAAAAACCGCGCGCTGGCGCCGATTCTGATCGAATATTCCTCGCACCCGCTGCGGGTTGCCGTGCTGGCGCCGGTGGCCTGGAAAAACTGGCCCGAAGTGCGCGCGCTTTGGTCGGCGCATCGCTGGAAAATACTGGCTATTGGAGCAATAAGCCCTTTTGCCTTTATCCTGGTATTGTACGCGATGAAAACCGCTCCCGTGCATTATGTCGCTCCGATGCGGGAAATCAGCATCGTTTTTGGCGTTATTTTCGGGGCAAAACTGCTGACCGAAGAAAATTTCCGCCCGCGCCTGATCGGATCGCTGTTGATTCTGGCAGGAATTGTACTTTTGTCATTGTAAAAAAAATGTGTCATGGGAATTGCCAAACCGTTCAACCTCCAGACCTGGATCGAAGAAAATCGCCACCTGCTCAAGCCGCCGGTAGGAAACAAACAAATTTACATCGATAATGAGGATTTCATCGTCATGATCGTGGGAGGCCCCAACGGCCGCAAAGACTACCACTGGGAAGAAGGCGAAGAACTTTTTTACCAGCTGGAAGGCGATATACAGGTCAAGATCATCAATGATGACGGCAAGCCGGAAACCATCGACATCCGCGAAGGCGAGATGTTCCTGTTGCCGCCGCGGATACCCCATTCGCCGCAACGCCCCGCCGGCACGGTCGGGCTCGTGCTCGAACGCCGCCGTAATCCCGGGGAGGTTGATAAATTGTTGTGGTTTTGCGACAATTGCGGCGCCAAATTGCACGAGGCAGGCTTCCCACTCAAGGATATCGGTACCCAGATCAAACAGGCCATCGGGGAGTTTATGGATGATGAAAATGCCCGCACCTGCAAAAAATGCGGTACGGTGATGCCAGGAAATTAGGTTGAGATGGGTTGGTTGCTGAGGATTCTTCTTACAGAGGGCGTTCAGAAAACTGTGTCAATTCTCCTTTTTTGCCCCCTGCCGCTGAAGGGGAGTACATTTCGTTGAATGCTTAATTTGTTGAAAATAAAACAATTATTAGATTTCTGTGATATACCCCCCTTCAGGGGTAGGGCGCGGAAGCAGAAGACAGAAACAGATTTTTAAACTCTCCCTTCTTACAGTCTGTCCCTCTCCCAACCCTTTTAAACCCTCTCAACCTTCTCAACCCGCTTCAACCACACCCGCACAATGAGCGATTTTGTAGAAACTTACCGGAATGTCATTGTCCAGATCGCCACGCCCAACAGTACGGGCACGGGATTTTACCTGCGCGACAGGGGGGTGATCGTGACAAACCACCACGTAGTGGAAGGCAATCGTTCCGTGGTGGTGGAAGGAGCCAAATTCACCAAACGGCTTTCCCGCGTGCGCTTCACCGACCAGCGCTACGACCTCGCATTTCTCGAAGGACCTTCCGACATCGATGACTTGCCCGAAGTGCGGCTGGGCGTGGATAAAATCCTGCGCGAACGCGATCCCGTAACAGCGATGGGGCACCCGTTCGGTCTGAAATTTTCGGTAAAAAGCGGCATCGTCTCCAACACCCGCGAGGTGATGAACGGCATTCCGTACCTGCATATCGATGCGGCGCTCAACCCCGGCAACAGCGGCGGGCCGCTGGTGGACAACGACGGCGAGGTTGTGGGCATCAATACCTTTGTGATCCGCGACGGCGACAACACCGGCTTTTCCCTGCCCGTCAATTTTTTGCAGGAATCACTCGATGGTTTTCTGGCGCTTCATTCGGACAATGCCTGCCGCTGCACAGCGTGTATGAACATTGTCACCGAAAAAACCGTCGATAACAACTTTTGTACGTACTGCGGCAATCGCGTGGAACTGCCCGCAGCCGTGGAAGAATACGTACCCTCCGGCGTGCCGAAAACCATCGAATCGCTCATCGAAAAGATCGGACACGACGTGGCCCTGAGTCGTTGCGGTCCCAATGCCTGGGAAATCCGCCAGGGCAGCGCCAAGATCATCATCACCTACCACGACAAAAGCGGCCTGATGTCGGCCGACGCCGTGTTGTGTCAGTTGCCGAAGGAGAATATCAAACCGCTGTACGAATACCTGCTTCGCCAGAATTACACCAGCGAGGCGCTCACCCTCAGCGTACACGACCAGGATATCATTCTGTCGCTGCTGATCTACGACCGTTATCTGAACGAGGAAACCGGGCAGTCCATGCTCAGGAATCTGTTCGAAAAGGCTGACTACTTCGACAATATCCTCGTGGAAGAGTACGGCGCGACCTGGAAAGTGGAGGATTGAACCACGGGTACAGCGGGCTTGTTTTGAAGACAACTCCTTTGTCGGGAACAGTTGATGCGCGAAGTTTCAATCTTGTGCGCTTTGTTTTACTGAAAAAATCTATCTTTGCCGCCATGTTACATCCAATTATATCCATCAGCATTATTATTCGTCCCGGTGTGCACACCTGACGCGGTAAGGCTGTTTGGAGTAACAGAAACCCCGGCAAGTGTGCAAACTGGCCGGGGTTTTTGATTGGGTTTTTTGGTAAAAATGAATGGTATGATGCCATCGGAATTTAAAAATGCCTGATGGAGACTTTGATGAACCCTCGTAGCCTCCCGTTGAAAACCGACAACCTGCAACAAGCAACAAACAACAATAATGTACCGCGAATTCAAACACCTGCACCTCCCATCCATCGACGCCGAGATACGGCAATTCTGGGAAGACGAAAAGATATTCGAGCAATCGGTGAGCCAGCGCCCCGCCGACAAGTCTTTTGTGTTTTACGAAGGACCGCCCTCCGCAAACGGCAAGCCCGGTATCCACCACGTGATGGCGCGCACGGTAAAAGACCTGTTTTGTCGCTACCACACCCTCAAAGGACACCGCGTGGAACGCAAGGGCGGCTGGGACACGCACGGCCTGCCCATCGAACTGCAGGTTGAAAAAGAACTTGGCATCACCAAGGAAGATATCGGCAAAAAAGTCACGGTGGAAGAATACAACTCTGCCTGCCGCAGCACGGTGATGCGGTACAAAGACCTCTGGGACGACCTGACCCGCCAAATGGGCTATTGGGTTGACCTCGACAATCCGTATATCACCTTTAAAAACGAATACATCGAATCGTGCTGGTGGCTGCTGCAGCAACTCTACAACAAAAGAACCGCAGCCGGCGATTCGTTCCTGTACAAGGGTTTCACCATCCAGCCGTACAGCCCGGCAGCCGGCACGGGCCTTTCCACGCACGAACTCAACATGCCCGGCACATATAAAGAGGTGACGGATTTTACCACCGTGGCCATGTTTAAAGTGCCTGCACAGCGAAACACCGGTTTCGCATGGCTATTCCACGATGAGGATGAAGATGTCCGCATCCTTGCCTGGACGACCACGCCCTGGACCCTGCCCAGCAACGTCGCGCTCACCGTCGGCCCGGAGATCAACTATGCCAAGGTGAAAACGCTCAGCCCGTATACAGGAGCGCCCGTGAGTGTGATACTGGCACAGGATCGCTTGTCCGCCTATTTCAACCCGGAAGATGAAAACCAGCCGCTGGAAGATTACAAGCCGGGTGATAAAAAATTGCCGTATAAAGTTCTGAAAACCAATATAAAAGGCTCCGAACTGGCAGGCGTACGTTTCAAGCAGTTGATACCCATGCCCGACCTGATAACCCCTGAACTCGAAGAGAAAGGCTTCCGTGTCATCACCGGCGATTTTGTGACCACCGAAGACGGTACAGGCGTGGTGCACACGGCCCCCTATTTCGGCGCGGACGACTTCCGGGCCTGCAAGGCAGCGGGCGTGCCTTTTATCGGCCTGCCCAACCCGAAACAACCCGACCTGCCTTTCCCGCTTGTGGACAAGCAGGGCAAATTCGTGGAGGAAGTACCCGAATTCGGCGGCCGCTACGTAAAGGCTGAGTACTATCCGAAAGAAGTGACGTCGGACAAGGAGTTCAAACCCACCGACCTGCTCATTGCGTTGCGCCTCAAAGACGACAACAAGGCTTTCAAAATCGAAAAATACAAGCACCCGTACCCGCATTGCTGGCGTACGGACAAGCCGGTGCTTTATTACCCGCTCGATTCGTGGTTTATCCGCGCATCGGCGGCCAAGGAGCGCATGGCGGAGCTGAACAAATCCATCAACTGGAAACCCGCGTCCACCGGCACAGGCCGCTTCGGCCAGTGGCTCGAGAACCTGCAGGACTGGAACCTTTCCCGCTCCCGCTACTGGGGCGTGCCGCTGCCGATCTGGCGCACCGAGGACGGGGAGGAAGAGTTGTGCGTGGGAAGTGTGGAGCAATTAAAAAATGAAATAGGAAAAGCCAACCGCTCACTCGGGCTTTCCCAGCGGCTGGCTGACGATTTGCACCGGCCCTATATCGACGAAGTCACCCTCGTTTCGGCTTCGGGAAAACCCATGCGCCGCGAACTCGACCTCATCGACGTATGGTTCGATTCCGGCTCCATGCCCTATGCCCAGTGGCACTATCCCTTTGAAAATCAGGAGGTTTTCAAGCGAAACTTCCCGGCTGATTTTATCGCCGAAGGTGTGGACCAGACCCGCGGCTGGTTTTATACCCTGCACGCCATAGCCACGATGGTATTCGATTCGGTGGCTTACAAAAATGTGGTTTCCAACGGTCTGGTACTCGACAAGGAGGGCAATAAAATGTCCAAGTCCAAAGGCAACGTCGTGGATCCCTTCGATACCCTCGCGGAATACGGCGCCGACGCCACGCGCTGGTACATGATGGCCAACGCCAACCCCTGGGACAACCTGAAGTTCGACACCAATGGCATTCTCGAAGCGCGGAACAAGTTGTTCGGCACCCTTTTCAATACGTACAACTTCTTCGCGCTG
>JAKOXM010000628.1 GCA_029781095.1 Bacteroidota bacterium | reverse complement strand
ATAAAATAAGTGCCGGAACTGAATAATTGACAAGATTTTGCTTCGCCTGTTTTTGTCACCTCAGATAAATCGCATCGGTAGCAAGGCCTTTAGGCCGTCGGGATTGAAGCCATTTATGGCGATAGTAAGGTTCTTTTTCGCCTCAGCAGGTGTTCATTCCCTCCATCGCGAGGCCCAAGCGCAACGCCGCAGCAGTGTCTCCGACCTGCTGCTAACATACGACGCGATCCTCCACTATATTTGCAACAAAACGACATGAAATCGCTTCCAACCGAAGGATACGCTGGCCAGTGTTTCACCACAGCGACGATCAAAGGCTGGAAGCCTCTGTCAATCGGGCAAGTAAAATTGATCGTAGACTGAAGTGATGGGCTTGGGATCGTGCTGTACGTTGGCAGCAGGTCGGAGACACTGCTGCGGCGTTGGGCCTGGGTTCGTAGTGAAACGGAAGGAATACCGGTTGTAAGGGCACATATTGTTGAAAATAGTTTCTCACGCCTCGCAGGAATTGTCTTGATCCATCCAAAGGTAAAAAAAGAAACCCGTAAAGGATAAGGAGTGACTCCGGAGCCCTCTGGCGCCGAAAAATGAAAGTACAGAAAACCACCTCTGCAAATGGCGACGATCCGGTTGCCGCCCAATCTTCTCCGGCTGCTTTCTGCCGGGAAAACGCCCCGGCGCCTACCGCTTTTTGAACACCCAAAACACCCCCGCGCCCAACACCAGCAAACCCAGCCCCGGAAGCGCCTGATCCGGCCTTTCCAGCAAGGTATTCAGTGCAAAAGCGGCCGAAATCGCCACAAAAACGAGCGGAACAAGGGGATACCCCCAGGCCTTTACCGGTCGGACGGCCGACGGTTGTTTTCTTCGAAATACAAAAATGGCGGCCCCGGCAAGCCCCATAAAGGCAATATCCATGAAAGTGACGAAGGTGATGATCTTGTCAAAAAGCCCCTGGAAAAAAAGCAATACCGCCATCGCCCAGACCACCTGTACGAGCATGGCTGTCACGGGCGTGCGCCAGCGCGGGTGCACGAAAGCCAGTTGTTTGAAAAAAATACCGTCCTCCGCCATGGCAAAGTATATTCTCGGCGCCGACATGGTGTAAATGCTGATGGTCCCGAAAATGGACAGTGATATGGCCACGGCTACCGCTTTGCCGCCCCAGGGCGCTACCGTGGCCATGGCGTCGCCCGCCACCCTTGGCGTTTCGGCGATGGCCTCGAGGGGCAGCAGGAACATATAGGCGAGGTTGATCAGCAGGTACATCGCCATGACGATGATCACACCCAGAAACATCGCGCGCGGCACGGTACGCGGTGCGTCGATGGCCTCTCCGGCGAGGTAGGAAGCATGGTGCCAGCCGCCCACGGAAAAAAGCACCCCGATCAGGCCGGTCAGCATGGCCGTGGTCAGGTTGTCGGGCACGTTTTTAGCCAAAGAAAAATCGAGGTGCAGCTTCCCCGGATCGAAAAAAAGGAAACCCGCGACAATGATGCCGCCGATGGCCAGCAATTTCAAACCCGTAAAGAGGTTGGACAGGCTCTGACTCACATTGACGCCCAGAATATTGATCCCCGTGAGCACCAGCATGGTGACGGCCGCAACGGCCGTTTTTGCGCCCTGGCTCATGTCGGGAACGAATATTTTCAGGTACTCGGCGAATGCGACGCAAAGCCCGGCAAGGGCGCCTGTGTTGATGACGAGCAAAATGATCCATCCGTAAAGGAATCCGACCATATCGCCATAGGCTTCTTTCAGATATACATATACACCGCCCGATTTGGGAAACATACCACCCAACTCGCTGAATGTCAATGCTCCCGTCAATGCGATCACCCCGCCGAGCGCCCACACGGCCAGTACCAGCGTTGCGTTGGGTACGGCACGGGCGATCTGGGCCGGGGTAACGAATATGCCGGAGCCGATACAGGATCCGACGGCGATCATGGTGAGGCCGTAGAGGGTAAGTTTCTTTTGCAAATGACCGGACATGGGCTACAGGTGTTTGTGGTAAAGGTAAAGCAGGGAAACGTGTCGAAGCCCGAAAGTTAACAGGCTGTATCGATGACCGGCAGGCGCAATCTTTCCCTGAATTTGGCAGTCCGCGCAACCCGGCAGCCGTTTTTTACGAATAGAATGTGACAGATTTATTTGGATACCATCAAATTCCTCATCTATTACAAAACTTCACTTTCCCATGAACAGAAAAGACTTTCTGAAACTGACCGGCCTGATCGGCGCCTCCGCCGTGGTGGGCGAAACCACGGCAAGGGTTGTAAAGACCTCATCTCCTCCTTCCCCGCCCGACACCTGCGTGCTCATTCCGACAGAAACAGCCGGCCCCTTTCCGCTGGATCTGACGGAAAACCCCACTTTCTTTCGCCAGGATGTGCGGGAAATGAAGACGGGTGCGCAACTGAACCTCAAATTGAAGATCATCGGGTCCAACAACTGCCTTCCGATGCAAAACGTGCGGGTAAACATCTGGCATTGCGACAAGGACGGGCTTTATTCCGGTTACAGCCAGCAAAACAACCAGGGTCAGGCGGGCCTGACCTATCTGCGCGGCTACCAGATGACGGACGCGAACGGGGAAGTGAATTTTGTCACCATATTTCCGGGATGGTACACGGGCCGTATTTGTCATATCCACTTCCAGGTATACGTCAGTTCCGTGTATGCCGCCATTTCGCAAATGTCGTTCCCGATCGCCGAAAAAAACGCGGTATATGCAGCATTCCCGGCTCTTTACACCAAAGGCGCCGACCCGCTGGGCTTCAACCAGGACAACATATTTTCAGACGGATATAATTACCAGCTGGGCACCCTCACGCCGAACGCAAATACCGGCGGGTACGACAGTTACCTCGAAGTGACCGTTCAGGGGTCGGGTACGTCCGGACTGGCTGAACTGGAACCTGAAACGGGCGGACAATTCAAACTGAAACAGAATTATCCGAATCCGTATTCCGGCGAAACAACCGTACCGTTCAACCTGACAAATGCCTCGGACGTCAAAATCCAGTTGTTCGACCTCAGCGGCAAACAGGTGGCGGAAGTCGTCAGGAAAGGGTTAGGAAGCGGAGATCAGGCGATCACGCTGA
>JAKOXM010000572.1 GCA_029781095.1 Bacteroidota bacterium | reverse complement strand
ACCTCTTCCTGGTATTTGGCAATGCTCTCCTGCTCTTCCTGCAGTTTGGCCGATTGCTCTTCATAATCCTTGGGAGAAATGGTACCTGCATCCTGCTTTTGCTTGAGTAATGCAGCATTGTCTTGCAGGGCCTTTACCCTTTCCTGACCTTTTTTGGTCAGTTGTGTCTGAAATGCCTGCAGATCGCTGTCAGCCGCTTTTACTTCCGGCACTTGTGCCAATAATGCTGCCGAATTGCAAAAGCCGAATTTCTGAGAAAATCCAATGGTCGTCAGGCCAAGCGTGAGGCCGAGCGTCAGAACGAGAAACTTGTTCATTTTCAGTATGTTAGTAATTTTGTTACAGCGGATACTCCACTGTTTCAGTATTTTTGGGCAAAATTAACCCTTCTTCAGGATAGTTTTGATGTCTTCTGTTTTATCGTTGCGTTTGTCGGCGTACAGCATACCGGAAGCGCTTCCTTTGTCGAATACAAATTCGTAGCCTTTGTCCTCGGCGTATTTTTGAATAGTCGCGTAGACCTTATCCTGGATCGGCTTGACGAGTTCTTCCCGTTTTTTGAAAAGCGCGCCGTCCGGGCCGAATTTCTGGCGTTGCATTTCACGAACCTCTTTTTCCTTGTTCATGATTTCTTCTTCGCGTTGCTTTTTCATCTCTTCGCTCAGAAGAACCTGCTCTGCCTGATACTTGCTGTACATGCCTTTTATCTTATCCTGTTCCTGGGCCATCTCCTGGCGCCACTGGGTCGCTACTTTGTCAAGCTGCTCCTGGGCTTTCTGGTAGTCGGGCAGACTTTCCAGGACGTCCGTTACATCTACATATGCAATACGTTGGGCTGTCGCCAGGCCGGTGAAAAGGAGTGCGAAAAGCGCCGTTGAAATAATTTTTTTAAACATGGTTGGTTGAATGTTGATTGGTAAATGATGTTCGCCGGGTTATTGTTATGAAGGATATAGCTGCATTTTCTGCTGTGAAAAAAATTCACGTCCAACTGCCCGGCTTTCAGCGCCAAAATTAGGAGTTTTACCGGCGCCATAGGGTCTTTCTGACGTTTGACACTGGCGGAAAGTTGCTTCCCTGTTTTAATTTTTTTTTGTGAATAAAACTTATCTGCTTCAATATCAACCGCTTTTGCCCTCAGATTGATCAATATAGCCCTTTATATTAACTTCCGTTTAACCGCCTTTTAATGGAATTTAACTCGAACAGATACCTTTGTGCGCCCTGACCGGGGTCGATTCAGCACCCGGCCACATGACTTATTTACACTCAAGATGAAGGCAAGCCCTGTCCACCACATCAGCCCCGAACATTTACAGATTGACACGATCCGGCAAATTCTGGCCGAACACCGGGCCCTTGCTCTTTCGGAAGCATCCGAAAAACGAATTCGGCATTGCCGCGAATACCTTGATCACAAACTGAACGGCTCCACGGAACTTTTTTACGGTATCAATACCGGATTCGGATCGCTGTGCAATATCCGGATATCGGACGAGGATATCGAACAACTGCAGCACAACCTGCTCGTGAGCCACGCGGCAGGCACGGGCGACACGGTACCCGAAGAAATCGTGCGGATCATGCTGTTGCTCAAGGCACAAAGCCTTTCCTACGGTTTTTCGGCCGTACGCGAAAAAGTGGTGCAGCGTCTGATCGATTTTTTTAACGCTGATATATTGCCGGTTGTTTTTGAACTCGGCTCGTTGGGGGCTTCCGGAGACCTGGCGCCTTTGGCGCACCTGAGTTTGCCGATGGCCGGACTGGGCGAGGTCTGGTACGAAGGCCGCCGTCAGCCGTCGGACGTGGCACTGCAGATGCATGGCATGCCACCGCTCGCATTCAAGGCGAAAGAGGCCCTCGCGTTGCTCAATGGCACGCAATTCTCCAATGCATATGCGGTATGGTGCCTGATCGAGGGCCGTCGGCTGGCAGATATTGCCGATCTGAACG